>PLOF01000123.1:25445-40527 GCA_003142035.1 Candidatus Dormiibacterota bacterium | reverse complement strand
GCGGTAGGTCACGGCCCGCTCGGAGAAGAGCGAGGCCCAGCAGCGGCTGATGTGATGGAGGATCGCCGCCGGCCCCAGGATGTTCAGGTAGGTGTCCTGCTGGCCTGCGAAGGAGGCGACCGGCAAGTCCTCTGCCGTCGCGCTGGAGCGGACGGCGCAGGCAGCTTGCTCGCCAAGCCGGGCGAGCGCGAGCCCAATCGCCTCCGCCAGATCGTCGGGGATGGCGATCCCCTCGAAGGTCCGGCGGACCTCCGCGCTGAGCGTGCGGATGGCCTCCCGGTCCTCCGGGTCCAGGCGCGACAGCGGGTCGAGCCGTTCATCAATGGACGGTGCCTTCGCCACGATCCGCCGGAAGGCGTCCGTCGTCACGCAGAAGCCAGCCGGCACGTGGATGCCTTCGATCCGCGAAAGCTCCCCCAGGTGGGCGCCCTTGCCGCCAACGAGCGCGACCTGCGTCTGGTCGACCTCCTCGAGACCCAGCACGTAGCGCTCGATCATCGCGACGCGCCTCCGCAAGACACGGACGTTGCGACTCCCATTGCCAGTATTCTGGTCCTCGGTCGGCGATTCTGCGGCACGGCCCGGGCCTTGCCGCTAGCCCTGCGGCGGACGATATACTGAGTCGAGGCAATCGCTTCCGGTTCTTGCTGAAGGTGCTGTGGATGGCAAAGCCCCTGATTCTTTGGGACATCGACAGCACGTTGGTGACGACCAGCCTGTCGGCCGCCGATGTCTACACAGAGGCCATGGCGCAGTTGGGGGTCGGGCCGGTCTCCTTCGAGGGAGTCACCATTGGAGGGCAGACCGACTGTTCGCTACTGGCTCTGGCGTACGCTCAGGTTTTCCCCACAGGAGACTTCTCCTCCGTGCGTGGCCGGGCCATCGAGGCTCTCGATGGAGTGACCAGGGCCAGGGTCCAAGCGAGTGACGCCACCGTCGAGGTGCTGCCCGGCGTGAAGGACTGCCTGGCAGCATTTGCAATGCTTTCGTATGAGCAGGCATTGCTGACGGGGAACAGCCGGGAGCGAGCCCGCCTAAAGCTGGAGCGTTTTGGCCTGTTTCCCTATTTCAACCTGGGCCTGTCCCAGTTTGGCGATCACAGCGTGAACAGGCCCGACCTTGCGCAGGAGGCCCTGCGTGCCTGGCAGGGGGTGGGCGGCAGGCGAGAGCAGGTGGTGGTGATCGGGGACACGCCCCGGGATGTCGCCTGCGCTCGTGCCATCGGGGCGTTGGTGATCGCCGTGGCCAGCGGTTCCTCGAGCTTGGAGGAATTGCATGACGGAGGTGAGGGTATTCTGGCGATTCCTTCGTTGCGAGATCACCAGATGATGGTTCGTTGGATCGAGCAACAGATGGCTGATCCGGGAGAGTGACTGCCGTGGAGGTCCTTCCATCGTTTGATCTCAAGGGGCAGGTCGCGCTGGTCACCGGAGCTGCCCGCGGATTGGGCCGAGCCATGGCCGTGGCCCTGGCTCATGCCGGGGCCGATGTTGCGGTGGGCCTGCGATCGCTGGATACGGCAGCGGAGGTCGTCTCGGGAGTCGAAGCAGAGGGACGGCGGTGCCTTCCCCTGGCGATGGACGTGCTCGACCTCGAGCAGGTGCGCTCCGCGGTGCGGGAGGCAGCCTCCGAGATGGGGCGCCTCGACATCCTGGTCAATAACGTGGGCCTGGGTCCATCGAACCTCGCGGTGGATGTGACGGTGGAGGACTTCGACCTCACCGTCGATGTCAACCTCAAGGGGACCTTCTTCGCCAGCCAGGCTGCCGCTCGAATCATGATCCCGCAAGGATTCGGGCGCATCATCAACCTCAGCAGCCAGGCCGGATTCGTGGCGCTGCCCACGGAGTCGGTGTACTGCATGACCAAGGCGGCCATCGCCCACCTGACCAAATGCCTGGCCATTGAGTGGGGTGTCCACGGCATCACCGTCAACGGGGTGGCGCCCACGTTCATTCGTACTCCCGGCACGAAGGCCGCGCTGAGTGACCCGGCCTTCGAACGTGACGTGACCGAGCGTATCGCCGCCCTGCACCGCATTGGGGAACCCATGGACGTGGCGGGTGTGGTGGTCTTCCTCGCCTCACCGGCCGCGTCACTCATCACGGGCGAGACGATCCTCGTCGACGGGGGATGGACCGCCCGCTGAACTGGGATGCGGCGCCGATCTCCGCGATCAGCGCAGGCCCTTCCGGCGCCTCTACCGCCGCGTGAGGTCTGCCTCCGCCTGGGGGTATCGGTCACCCGCCACGACGATCTGCGAGGCGGCGGCTTCGATGCTCCGCAGGTCGTCGGGCGTCAGCTCGATGAGGGCCGCGGCGATGTTCTCCTCGAGACGGTTGAGCTTGGTGGTGCCGGGGATCGGCACGATCCATGGTTGCTGCGCCAGCAGCCAGGCCAGCGCGATCTGCGCCGCCGTCGCGTGCTTCTCGGCGCCCAGCCTCTCCAGCAGGTCGACCACGGGGCGGTTCGCCCTGCGGGCCTCCGGCGTGAAACGTGGCAAGGTGCTGCGATTGTCGTTGCTGCCGAACGCCGTCGATTCATCGATCTTGCCGGTGAGGAAGCCCCTGCCGAGCGGACTGTAGGGGACGAAGCCGACGCCCAGCTCCGCGCAGGCCGGCAGCACGTCCGCTTCCGGGAGGCGCCACCAGAGGGAGTATTCGCTTTGGACGGCCGCAACCGGCTGGACCGCGTGCGCTCGGCGGAGGGTCTCCGCCCCTGGCTCTGACAGGCCGAAATGCTTGACCTTGCCCTCGGCGATCAGGTTCTTCACTGCGCCGGCCACATCCTCGATCGGAACGGCGGGATCGACGCGGTGCTGATAGAAGAGGTCGATGGCGTCGACCCGCAGACGCTTGAGCGAGTCGTCGGCGACCTGGCGGATGCGCTCGGGGCGGCTGTTGACGCCGCCCGATCCGCCGGGACCGAGGTCGAAGCCGAACTTGGTGGCGATGACGACACCCTTCCGGACCGGCTGCAACGCCTCGCCCACGAGCTCCTCGTTGGTGAACGGGCCATAGACTTCGGCGGTGTCGAAGAACGTGACGCCGCGCTCCACCGCGGCGCGGATCAGCGCGATCATCTCCGTCCGGTCCGGGGCCGGGCCACGGTGATGGTTCATGCCCATGCAGCCCAGGCCGATGGCCGAGACCTCGAGGCCGCTGTTCCCCAGCTTGCGCATCTCCATCCGAGTACCTCCTTCGCGCGCGCTCATGGGCGCCCCGCCTCCCGCTCCATCCGTCCCTCTGCAACGTTCAGAGCGCGAACTCCTCGCCGGCACTGAGCGGCCGCCGGCCATGCCGCGAGAGCAGCCACGCCTGCTGTCTCCCGCTGACGGTCCAGTGGGACAGGTCGGCGTCCTCGCTGACGATGGCGGTCTCCTCATCGATGCCCACCACGGTGACGCCGGCGGGTAGGTGCACGGTCGCCCAGCGGGCCACGCCGGGAACCCAGCGCCTCATGTGGTCGAAATGGGGGATGACGCGAAGCCTGGGCACCACGCCGAGGCCGGTGCGCGGCTTGCCGGCGAGGTGTCTCAGGTCCGGTACCCAGGAGGTCAACGCCATCGCCCCTGCGCTGCATCCCGCCAGGGCGGCTCCGGCCCGCCACGCGTCGTAGATGGCGGCCCACACGCGGGTTCCCTGGAGCGAGTCCGCGAGGTGGGTGGGGCTGCCCCCGGAGAGATAGATGAGACCGGCACCGGCGACCAGCTCGGCGTTGCCTCGATCCTCAGCCCCATCACGGTCGAGAACCATGACCGGGACCGCCTCGACCCCCAGCCGTGCCGCCTGCTGGGCTCCGAGCGCGATCCACCGCGAGACGGAGGCGGGTCCTTCCCGACCGGCCGCCGTTGGCAGCTGCACATACTTCGGTGCCCGGCCCGCGATCAGCGCCGCCTCGAGCTCGAGCATCGCCGGGAGATACTCCCCGCTGCCGACCAGAGCCACCGGTCCGGGCTGCGCCACTCTGCTCATCCTCCTTCGTAGACAGTACTCAATGATGCGGAATGGTGCGGTGGGGCCGCCCCCGCGGCGGGGTGGACGGCAGGTCGCCGGATGGCCGAGCAAGACCGGGGCTAGACTAGCGGGCTGAGATGTGTGACACGTTCGTGGCCATCACCGATGACGGGGTGATGTTTGCCAAGAACAGCGACCGGGACCCCAACGAGTCTCAGTGTCTCGACTGGGTCGCGGCGGCGGACCATTCGATGGGCGATCGGGTGCAGTGCACATGGATCGACATCCCGCAGGCGGCTCATACCGCTGCGGTGATGCTGTCCCGGCCCTGGTGGATGTGGGGCGCGGAGATCGGGGCCAATGAGCACGGCGTGGTGATTGGCAATGAGGCGGTGTTCACCAAGGGCCGGTATGGCGACAAGGCACTCCTGGGTATGGACCTGCTCCGCCTCGCGCTGGAGCGGTCTCGCACCGCCCGGGAGGCGGTGGGGGTGATCGTGGACCTCTTGGAGAGCCACGGGCAGGGCGGGCCCTGCAGCTACGAGCATCAGGGTTTCACCTACGACAACAGCTTCCTGGTGGCGGACCCGGGAAGTGCCTTCGTGGTCGAGACGGCCGGCCGCCACTTCGCGACCGAGGAGGTGCGCGGTCCGGCGCGGAGCATCTCCAACGGGCTCTCCATTCCGGGGTTCGCTCGGGCCCATGCGGATCAGGTCCGCACGTGGGTGGCCTCGGCCGCGATCCGGCGTCGTCGCACCCACGAGGCGGCCTGTCGGGCCACCGGGCCGGCCGACCTGATGGCAGCGCTCCGCGATCACGGTGGCTCGGCGGCCCCTCGCTGGTCGCTCATCCACGGTGGCCTGGGTGCGCCGTGCGCCCACGCCGGCGGCATGTTGGCCTCCAGCCAGACGACCGCGTCGTGGGTCTCGGACCTCCGAGGTGGGCCCCAGCACTGGGCCACCGCCACCTCGGCCCCCTGCACCTCGCTGTTCAAGCCGGTCCGGGTGGACACCCCGGTTGACCTCGGTCCGCCGCCGACCAACCGCTTCGACCCGGGGACGCTGTGGTGGCGCCACGAGCTGTTTCACCGCGGCACCATGGCCAGCCATGGGGCGCTGAATCCTGGCTACCGCCACGCCCGGGACAGCACCGAGCGGCGCTGGATTGACGACCCACCGATGTCTCAGGAGGCGTTCGACGAGGCTGACCGGCTGGAGCGGGCCTGGATGGCCGATATCACCGCCGCCGGCCTCCGCGACACCCGGCCGGCCTGGGTTCGCCGGGAGTGGCTCGCCATCGATCGGGACGCCCGATTGGGCAGTGCGCAGCTGGACAGGGAACCTCAACCCTCACCGGGGTGAAGGCAAGAGCAAGGTGGGAGCCTCTATGAACATGGAACGTGTCGAGCAAGTCCGCCGCTTCTGGGACGCTGACGCCGCCACCTATGATCGTGACCCCGGCCATTACCCGGTGTCTCCACTGGAGCGCGCTGCGTGGCGGGCCACCCTCGAGAAGCTGTTGCCGGCGGCGCCATCAAGCGTTCTCGATGTGGGCGCCGGAACCGGGTTCCTCAGTCTCATCGCCGCGGAGCTGGGCCACCACGTGACGGCCGTCGACCTGTCACCGGGGATGCTCGGACAGCTCCGTGCCAAGGCGGAGCAGGCGGAGCTCAGCGTCGAGATCGTGGAGGCCGACGCCACCTCCGTACCTTCGGGACCTTTCGATGCCGTCATCTCCCGACACCTGCTTTGGACGCTCCTCGAGCCGATGAAGGCCCTCAGTGGCTGGCACGGGGTGGCGCTCCACGGAAGGCTGGTTCTCGTAGAGAGCCTGTGGGGAGATCCGAACAGCGGCGCGGAGAGGATCCGGCGCTGGGCCGGCAAGGGGCTGGCCCGAGCCAGGCGAACCGCTCCAGCCCACCATGCCCCCTACGCGCCTGAGCTGCGCGCGGCCCTGCCCCTCGGAGAGGGGACGAGTCCCGAGACGCTGCTCCAGCTGGTGTCAGCAGCGGGGTGGGCATCGCCGCGTCTCCATCAGCTTACGGATGTGGGCTGGGCCGCCCGGCGCAGGCTGCCATGGCCGGAGCGGGCCCTCGCCGGCGCTCCTCCCTTCGCCGTGGTGGCGGGCAGCTGAGCGGGCCGCTCAGTACCTCCTCACGTGTGGGCTGCCAGCCACCCGAGGATGTCGGCTTCCACCTCCGGATCCAGGTGGGCGTCGGGTGCGTTGTAGCCGGACATGACCTCGGCTTGGTCCAGCTCGGAGCGCGGCCTCGGCTCGTGCTTGAGGACGTGATTCGCGCTGTCAGGAAAGACGAATGTCACATCCTTCCGCCCTGCGGCGGAGCGTTGCAGCGGCTCCCCGTCGGCCTGCCAGTCCACCTGGACGTCCTTCTTGCCAATGATCACGAGGACGGGAACACTCACATCGCAGAGCAGGGTGGCCGCGTCCGCGGTCCAGAGCTCCCGGGCGAAGGGCAGGTTGGCAGGTGTCTCCAGACTCTGCAGCAGAAGTTTGACGCCGTCGGGGAGCGCCGGGTCCGGGTTGATGGGCTCGCGAGCGAGGAAGCGGGCGATGGCTGCGTCGTAGAGATCGAGGAGCGCCATGCCGTTGGGAATCGCCGCTGCCTGCGCGGCCAGCTGGGACCGGGCGACGGCCCCGACGGCGCGTCCGGGAGGCCCGGTGAGGATCAGCCCCGCCAGGGGGATCGCAGGGCGGTGGAGCTGGTAGTTGAGCGCATGGAGAGTGCCTTCGCTGTTGCCGAGCGCGAAGAGCCGGTCGGCCCGGACCCGCTGGTGGGCCGCCAGGGTGTGGACAGCGCCGGCCAGCTCGTCGACGTGGCTCTGCATGCTGATCTTGCCGATCAGCAGCGGGATGGTCTCGCGAACGTGCGGCCCCGATGCGCGCTTGTCGTAGCGCAGCGACGCGATCCCGGCCCGTCCCAACGCCTCTGCCAGCAGCCGGGCGCTGCCATTGGACCCCGGGAGCAGAGGCGAGTTCCAATCGCGGTCCGTGGGCCCGCTGCCCGCCACCAGGATCACGGCGGGGGAGGGGCCGGGGCCGCGAGGGGTGACCAAGGTGCCATAAACGGTGGTCGGGCCTAGCGGCCAGCTGACCTCCGCGCTCTCACCGAACGACTCTCGAGCGGTCATGGTTCCCACCTTCTACTCCTTGCCTGCTTTAGCCCGGCTTGCGCGCGCACCATTGAAAGCCACGGCAGCGTGGATCATCTCTGTCAGAGCGCGCTCGTCAACCTCATCACCCTGGTGGAGATCGAGGGCCCGCCACCGGTTGCCTTCAAGGCCCGCGTTGAAAAACCTATGTGGATCTGGAAGGTTTGCGCCTTGAGCGAAGGTCAGCTTCACCTTCTCCTTGTGAGCGTTGGCCACCGCGATCTGTCCATCGTGAGACCAGAGTGGGCTGCCCATCCACTTCCATTCCTCGATGATCTCGGGGTCGGCATCGCGAATGGTCTTGCGAAGCCTGGCGAGCGTCTCGCCACGCCAGTCGGCGAGGTCTGCGATGTATGTGTCAATGAGTTCCGATGGATTCATTCTTTCACCTACTCCGCATGACCGACCAAGCGTCTGATGCTCTTGCCCCGTCCGCATGCCTATGATCTCACCGATGGCCTCCGTCACTCGGATCGATCGGGGCAACGCCGAGGCCCTCTTTCCCCGACATGCCGGCGGATCCCGGGGCGCAGACGGAGGGCCTGGGAAGCGATGAGTGCAACCGAGCGACCGCTGGGCAGATCGGGCGTGAGGGTGCCGGCGCTCGGGGTTGGCACCAACCGGTGGAGTACCGGCGAACCGGGCCAGGCCCGCCTGAACGAGACCCTGGCGGCGGCGGTCGATGTGGGCATGGGCTTCCTTGACACTGCGGAGATCTACGGCTTCGGCCGGTCGGAGCGGGCCGTGGGCGTGGCGGCCCGGCAGGATGGCCGCCCGGTCGTGCTGGCCAGCAAGTTCGCGCCGCTGCCCGTCCGGCTCACCGCCGGCCAGTTCGGCTCCGCGCTGGACAGGACGCTGGAGCGGCTCGGCCGAGGATCGCTCGACCTGTACTACCTGCACTTCCCCTACTCCCTGCGCGGAGTGGAGACCCGGATGACGGGGATGGCCAGGGCCGTCGAGGCGGGGAAGATCCGGGCCGTGGGGATCAGCAACTGCAACGTGGCGCGGATGCGGAAGGCGGCCGGCGTGCTGGCCCGCTACGGGATTCCGCTCGCGGCCAATCAGGTCCAGTACAGCCTGCTGCACCGTGCACCCGAAACCAACGGTGTCCTCGAGGCCTGCCGCCAGATGGACGTGGCCCTGGTCGCCTACCGGCCCCTTGCCGGCGGTGCCGTCAGCGGGGGCTCCCGCCGGAGCCACGGTCCCACGGCCCTTGCGGACACTCTCCAGGAAGTGGCGGCCGCCCGGGACGCGACCACTCTTCAGGTGGCACTGGCCTGGCTGCTCCAGCGAGACGACCACGTGATCGCGATCCCCGGGGCCACCAAACCCGATCACGTCCGGCAGAATTCACGCGCCCTCACGCTGGAGCTCAGCGACGAGGAGTTCGCCTCCATCGACCGGGCATCGAAGCCGCCCCCGGCCGGCTAGCCCTGCTCGAGCACCAGCTGCGTCGCGGCGGACGTCGTGGTGAGCCCGCTACCCGAGAACCAGGGGATGGGGATCAACGGCGAGTAGTTGTAGCCGATCACCACCTGAACGACGTCCGCTCCGCTCGATGCCGCCGGGATCAGGCAATCGGTCCCCATCGGGTAAAGGCTGTTGGTGGTCATCTCGTCGGCGCCGGCGCTCCACGTCGCGCACAGGGACTGCGTCGAGCCGTTCAGGTAGTAGTAGCGAATGCTGATGCAGCCGGTGCCGGGCGTGAGCGTCGCCAGGTCGCTGCCGCTGGGTGGCCAGACGGAGTCCTGGTCCGGGCAGTCCTTGTTGAGGATGCGGGCGTCTGGGGCGGCCGAGATGGCCACCTGCTCGATGGTCCCCGAAGCGGGCGGCGAGGCGCTGCTCCAGCAGGCGCTGGGTGGCCCGACCTGGGGGGCGATCCCGGCCCCACTCGTGGGGCAGACGTCCACGGCGGCAGCCCGCACCGCCACCCGCGCGGCATTCTCGACCGACAGTCGTGAGGCGAAGTAGCCACCGTAGTCGATGCCCCCGAAGACCAGGGCCAGGATCACGGGGAGCACCAGAGCGAACTCTGTCAACGACTGACCGCTCCGGTGGCGGCGGCCTGCGGTCACGGAGCCACCTCCATGGAGTAGCTCTGAGTGAAGAGCGGCGTGATGTGCAGCCCGTTCAGCGTCACCATGATGGGATTGCCGGATGCGCTCTCCGTTATGGCGACGGTCACCGCGACGTAGAGCGGCACCGAGGTCGAGGAGGTGGCCGTGCAGGAGCTGCTGTTCACGTTGGTGAACGCCGAGGTGGCGGTCTGGTAGTAGGCGCACGCGGTGGTCCCCGAGAGATCGCTGATGTAGTACGCGATCGTGAGGCAGCTCCCGGTTGCGTTGGTGGGAGCAGTCGGTGAGGAGGGCGTCGCGGAAAGGCTGGGTGGGTTCGCCGAACCGCTCCACAGACAGTTGCTGTTGGCAACCGTGACCCCGCCCGCCGAGGCGTTCACACCGCCGGCCTCGGTTTGGACGATGCCCTGGATGGTGCTCGCCGAGCAGGCGGTGGCGCTCGCTCCTCCGGTGCAGCCGTACGCAGCCGGATTGATGCTCGCGTAGCGGGCCCCATCCCGGACCACGGTGGTGAGATCGTTGGCGGTCTCCTCGGCATGGGCGATGCCGATCGCCGAGACGCTGAAGAGGAGCAGGAGCGGAAAGCAGAGGGCAAACTCGACCATCGCCTGGCCGCGTTGGCGAGCCGACCGGCGACTCCGGGCAAGCGAGCGCACACCTTCCCTCATCATCAGTTGACCAGGTTCCCGGTTGCCGACGATGCTGGGGTGAAGTTGATCGACCCAGAGTTGGTGGCCAGCGTCCCTCCGCCGCCCCCCACATAGAGGGTGTTCACGACGATCGGACCCGGCAGCGACATGCCGGTGCTGGACCCGAGGTACATCTCCCCCGAGTGAGCCCAGACGCCGCCAGTGCTGGTGTCACTCACATTTCCACCCGACTCGAGGTAGAAGGCGTAGGCGTTGCTGTTGCAGGGGTCGAAGAAGAAGACGAGGCCGTCCTCGCTGGAGGCCAGGTTCAGCGTCTCACCGGAGCTGTCGTTCAACACCACCTGGGTGCCGCTCGCCTGCGTCGCGCAGGTGGGTGTCGGCGAGGCGGTCCAGCTCCCGCAGCTGCCGGTGGAGCAGGTGAGGTAGAAGGTCGCCGTCCCCGCCAGGGTGACCGAGCCCGGCCCGTCCAGCTCCAGCCCGACCGTGCTGCTGGAGGTTCCCTCCAGCACGTACTGACCGGAGAAGTTGAGGGTCACTCCCCCTGAGCAGTTGTCGGTGATCGACGTGTACACGCCGGAGGGGACGGTCTCACTGCTGGCGCAACCGCCCTGGGTGGCCGCCGACCAAACTGATGGGGTGCCGGAGAAGCTCGGCAGCGGGGTGGGGGCAGCGGCGTACGGGTCGGTGAAGGCGGGCGTCGTGCCAGTCCCTGGAGTGGGGCTCTCGCTGAGGGACCCATTCCCAGTATGGGTGTTGCTTCCACTGACGGTAAACGCGCCCCCGGCCGTGAGCGTGACGTTACCACCGCCCGCGTTGAGCACATTGTGATTGATCCCGATAGTACCCGCCGAGGTGACGGAGGCCCCACTCGAATCGTTGAAGTACACGGTACTGCTGTCGTACTGGGTCGCCCCGACGACCTCAATCCCATACCCACTGTAGGTCTGGATGGTGTCGGTACCAGAATTCGACGCGTTGACGTAGCCGCCGATATCCAGGTTGCCACCGCTGGTCTGCAGGGTGGAGCCACTGCTGCTGCCGAAGGTGACGTTCTGCAGGACGCAGACCTCACACGCCAGCTGCGGGTTGGCCGAGACGGTGCCACCCCCGCCACTGCCCCCGACCGCCGCCACCGCGTTGGGGATGATCCCGACCGGGTGGCCGCCCACCACGGCCGCGAAGTAGTCGCTGGTGTGGTCGCTGACCGGGGCCCCGACGTCTTTGATCGCACTGACGGCCGGACAGGTCGCGGCGCTGAAGGTGCCCGACGCGGTGGTCGAGCAGGCTCCGGCGCTGTTCACGTAGATGGCCGGGCCGGACCCGGCCGTGAAGGCGGTGGTCGTCCACAGGTCGGCGAGCTTGTAGGCGCTGGAACCGACGACCACCATGGGGGCCTGGCACTGTCCGGTGTTGCAGCCGTCCGAGGTCGCGGCGTTGTATTCGGCGAGGTAGAGACTGGCCAGGCTGGCCCCGGTGGTGCTGCTCTGATTGTCGGTGACCCAGTAGCTCCCGGCGAGGGCGGCGGCGTCGGAGATGTCGTTGTCGTTGCGCAACTGCGCGTAGTCCATGCCCGCATCCAGGGAGATGGCCGCAAAGCCGGTGAGGATGATGACCAGGAGGGCAACGATCGGAATTACCTGCCCCTGCTCACCGCGCCTGCCAAAGCGCCGCCGACCGTGCATACGCGTCACTCCACCCCCCCATCACGGGAGTCCCCCATGGAGAGTCCCATGATGGAGGCGCCGGATCGTGACCATCCCGACCGTCGGGTAGCAGGGCACCATCGGAACTGAACGGTGGGGGGGAGGTCGCAGCATCCCAGCAGAGAAGCTGTGCGAGTCTCCTCCGCACGGGATGTCGCGAGCTCGACTCGCTAACCGCGCGTGGCGGGCCTCCCGCGATCGGGCACGCCCGTGACCACCTCTGGTGGGACACGTGTGAGCCCCTTGCGATGGCGCGCCAAGCGGGTGGGCAGCAGGACGGCCGGCGCGAGCGCCAGGACAGTGAACCCGATCGCCCACCAGAAGGAGGTGTCAAAGGCGGAGACACGAAACGCCGCCGTGAGGATGGAGTGGCTCGCGAGCTGGCTGGCCAGGATGACCGCCAGGACCGCCGCGCCGAACGACCCGCCCACCTGCTGGACGATTCTCATCATCGTGCTGGCATCCGGAACCTCCTGGTGCGGGACGCCCTGGAAGGCTCCGGCCATGACCGCGATCGTCACGGCGCCCAGGCCGGCCCCCCGGACGATCAGGGATGCCGACAGCAGCCAATCCGAGGGTGCGGGGCCGGCCAGCGCGAAGGCCAGGGTGCCGAGCACCGTCAGGGCTAGGCCGGGGATGACCACGAGGCGGGGACCCAGACGGTCGGTGAGCCTGCCCGCCATGGTGCGGGGGAGCAGCGAGCCGATGCCCTGCGGGGCGAGTAGGAGCCCCGTGATCAGCGCGCTCTTGCCCTGGACATCCTGGTAGTAGAGACCGAGGAGGAGGAGGGGACCGTAGAGCGACAGACCTGACAGGAGGAACACACCGGCTGCGGCGGCGAAGGAGGGGACCCGCAGCACCCGGATGTTGACGAGCGGTCCGTCGTGCCTCCGTGCAGCGTGGACACCGAACGCCGCCAGGAAGACCATCCCGAGCACGATCGGCACGACGAAGGCCGAGTTCGCGAAACCGGCTGGTCCCGACACCTGGGCCAGTCCATAGAAGACCAGGGCCAGCCCGGGGGAGAGGGTGAGCAATCCCACGATGTCGAAGGGGTGGCGCTCCCCCGTGGGAACGATCGTCCGCATCGCGCGCCATGCCAGGACGATCGCCGCCAGGCAGATGGGGACATTGACGTAGAAGATCCAGCGCCAGCTCAGGTTGGTGACGATGAGCCCGCCCACGACCGGGCCGAGGGCCGGCACCACCACCGCCGGAAGGCTGGCGATGGCCATCATCCTTCCCAGCCGCCCGGGCCCGGCCGCCTGCACCAGGATGGTGACGAGGAGCGGCATCATGATCCCGGCGGCGGCGCCCTGGACCACCCGGAAGACGATCAGGCTGTCCATGTTCCAGGCGGCCCCCGACAGGGCCGAGCCCGCCACGAAGACCACCAGGGAGATGATCCAGAGGCGCTTCGCCCCGAGGCGCTGGGTCGCCCAGCCGGTCACCGGCATGGCAATCGCCATGGCCAGGAGGTAGCCCGTGATGGTCCACTGGGTGATGGCGACCGACGCGTGCATGTCGCGACCCAGGGTGGCCAGGGCCACGTTGACGATGGTGGTGTCGAGGATGGGCGCTATCCCGCCCAGCACGAGGATCCAGATCAACCGGCGCAGGGCGGGATCGAGGCGGTCGTCCGAGGGGGTGCTGGCGGCCACGACATCCTCCACGATTAGATACGGTGAGTTTCTTGTCCAGAGTGTAGCATACTAGGATACGGTGCGTATCCAAGTGACAAATGCCGCGCCCCCGTCGCCCCCTCCCAGCCCGCGGCCGTCCGCGCCACCACAGGCCGAGGGTGGGCGTCGCTCCCGGCGCCGCGGCGCGACCCTGGAGGACGCTCTCCTCCGGGCGGCGTGGGAGGAGCTGTCAGCCGGCGGCTACGCGAACCTCACCATGGAGGGGGTGGCGGTTCGCGCCGGGACCAGCAAGGCCGTCCTCTACAGGAGATGGCCCAATCGGGCAGAGCTTGCCATGGCGGCGTATCGGGCCCATGTCCGGGCTCTGCATCCAGACCACATGGGCTCGGTGGCCGACCAGATCCCCGACACGGGGGATCTGCGCGAGGACGTGATGGCCGTGCTCCGCCACCTGCAGCGCAACTCCGAGGAGATGAGCCCCGAGATGCTCCATGGGTTGCTGGCGGAGCTGCGCAGCATGCCGCCGGACCTCACGGAGGTGCTCCCCGGCCTGATGATGACCATCCTCCGCCGGGCCGCCGAGCGTGGCGAGGTCGACCTCGGGAAGGTGACCCCGCGGGTCGCGTCACTGCCCGGTGACCTTCTGCGCCACCAGTTCCTGATCACCGGGCGATCCGTGTCCGACGACTTCCTGAGCGAGATCGTCGATGAGATCTTTCTGCCCCTCGTGGCCGCGCCTTCGCGGGGTGTCCCTGGCGCCACCCGGCGACCTGCCGGCGCATAGCCGGCTCAGCGCACCTGGGCCAGGACCGGCGCTGCCTCAACCATGGGCGGCCCCCTCCAGCCTGCGGCGGTCGGGGAACTCCAGCTGAAACGTCGAATGCTCGATGTCGAAATGCCCCGCCAGGCACGCACAGAGGGATTCGAGCACGGCGGCGCCATCCGCCCCGGGCTCGAGGACCACGTGGGCCGAGACGACATTCATGCCCGAGGTGATCGTCCACGCGTGCAGGTCGTGGACATCCGCCACCCCCGGGGCGTCGAGAATGTGGGCGCGGACCTCGTCCATGCTCACGCCCTTCGGCGTCGCCTCGAGCAGCACGTCGGTGGCGTCACGGAGAAGGCCCCAGGTGCGCGGCAGGATCAGCACGGCGATGGCCACGGAGGCGACCGCGTCGGCACGTGCCCAGCCGGTGGCCACGATCACCAGGGAAGCTGCGATGACAGCGCCCGAGCCGGCCAGGTCGCCCAGGACTTCCAGGTAGGCCGCGCGCGCATTGAGGCTCCGAGCCTGAGCGTGGCGCAGCAGCCACAGTGCGACGCCGTTGAGGAGGAGGCCGGCAAGGGCCACGCTCAGCATGAGTGCGGAGGCGACCTGCGGCGGGCCGGAGAGACGGCGCCATGCCTCGTACAGGATGAACACCGCCACCCCGAACAGCAGGACCGCGTTGGCCGCCGCCGCCAGGATCTCGAGGCGGAGGAATCCGTAGGTGCGCCGGGTGTTGGCTGGACGCGAGCCGATCCAGATGGCCAGAAGGGCGAGGCTGATCCCGGCAGCATCGGTGAAGACGTGCGCGGCGTCGGCCAGCAGCGCGAGGCTGTGGGAGAGGAGGCCGCCGGCGATCTCGATGGCGAGCACTGACAGCGAGAGGCCCAGGACAGCGAGCAGGCGCTTCACGGTGGCCCGAGCTGCGGACTGCGCGGGAGGCATCAGCTGCCCGCTGTCACCGCTCTCAGCTCGTCGAGCGACTCTCGCATCAGTCGTGGCAGGTCGCGCTGGTTGCTCTCGTCGACCCAGCGTTCAAAGGCGATCTTGAAGACGGCGATCCCTGCTTCGGCGGCCAGCCCCGCCGTCGGGTCGCTGACACCGCGTGCGCGCAGCGCG
>PLOF01000123.1:0-25394 GCA_003142035.1 Candidatus Dormiibacterota bacterium | reverse complement strand
GTGAGCCCCGCTTGCTGGGCGATCTCCGCCACCGTGGTCTGCTCAAACCCGCGCAGGACGTAGAGCTCCAGTGCCGCCTGCTCGAGCCGGCCGCGCGCGTTCGGCTCCCATCGACCCATGGCCTGATCGTACTCGATGACAGCGGCAGACATCGATGCTATATTGATGGCAGTAGCTGACATCGCCCGGTCCCCGGCTCCAGCCCTGCGGCCGGCCCGCCGATCATCTGGAGGTGCGCTCATGCGCGTGTTCATCACCGGCGCGTCCGGTTGGATCGGCTCCGCCGTCGTTCCCGAGCTCATCGGCGCGGGCCATCAGGTCGTGGGGCTGGCGCGTTCCGACGTCTCGGCTGCCGCCCTCGCCGCCGCCGGGGCGGAGGTGCAGCGCGGCACTCTCGATGATCTCGATGGCCTGCGCAGCGCGGCTGCCGCGTCGGATGGTGTGATCCACCTCGCGTTCAAGCACGACATCGCCTTCTCGGGTGGGTTCCAGGAGGCGGCCGACGCGGATCGCCGCGCCGTGGAGACATTCGGCGAGGCGCTCGCAGGCTCGGATCGACCGTTCGTCGTCGCCTCCGGGACCCTCGGCCTCGCACCGGGGCGGTTGGGGACCGAACGGGACGGGCATGGCCGCGATGCGGTGGCGGCCACTCGGGACCCCGGCATGCAGACCCGGCACGCCACGGCCGAGCTGGTGCTCGCCCTGGCATCGCGCGGCGTCCGCTCGTCCATCATCCGGCTCTCGCCGACGAATCACGGCGTCGGAGATCACGGCTTCCTGGCGAGCCTGGTCGGCATCGCCCGCGACAAGGGCGTCGCCGGCCACATCGGGGACGGGTCCAGCCGCTGGCCGGCCGTGCACCGGCTCGATTCCGCGCATCTCTTCCGCCTCGCGCTGGAGAGGGCTCCGGCGGGGTCGACACTGCACGCGGTCGCTGACGAGGGGGTGCCGATGCGCGACATCGCCGAGGTCATCGGCCGGCACCTGCAGCTGCCGGTGGGCTCCATCGCTCCCGAGGACGCGGCCGCCCACTTCGCCTGGCTGGCCCCGATGGTCGCGATCGACAGCCCGGTCTCGAGCGCGCTGACCCGCGAGCTGCTCGGATGGCAGCCGGTGCAGCCCGGGCTCATCGAAGACCTCGACCAGGGGCACTACTTCCGCAGCCCATCGGCGTGACCAGCCGCCCCGAGGGGGGAGGGGTGTGAGGGTCACCAACGTCCAGGAGGCCCTCGACTAAACGGGAACGCCGGTGAGTGCCAGCCCGATGCCGACGAAGCCGGCCACGAGGAGCCCACTCACCACTCCCCGCCGCACCGCGAACAACCAGAGGGCCGCTCCCGCCAGCACCGCGCCCTGCCACGGCTGCTGGAGCGAGAGGCCGAGGGGGATGGCCGACCCGGCGATGGCTCCGATGACTGCGGGCCCTGCTCCGGTGAGGAAGGACCCGATCGCCAAGTTGGCGCGGATCCGATCGAAGCGTGGTCCACCGGCGAGGACGAAGACGAACGACGGGGCGAAGGCGATCAGAGCGGCGAGCAGCCCGCCTCCGACGCCGGCCGCCGCGTACCCGACGACCGCCACCGTCTGCACGACCGGACCCGGGGTGATCTGGCCGAGGGCGACGGCGTTGAGGAACTGGGCCCCGGTCATCCAGTGATATGTGGTCACGGCGTCGTGCTGCATCAGCGGGACGATGACGAACCCCCCGCCGTAGGAGAGGGCGCCGACCTTGAGCGCGACCCATGCCAGCGCGCCGAGCCCGCCGATGGCGACGACGTGGACGAGGACCGCGGGGAGGAACGCTCCAGCCGAGCCCGACGTCTTGAGTGGCGTGGTGCGGCGGAAGGCGATCTCCAGCAGGCCACAGGCGAGCAGCACCACCACCAGGTACGGGCCGATCGTGGCGGCGGCGCCGCCTCCCACCAGGGCGTAAAGGGCCCACCGGACACGCTGGGCTTTCTGCGTACCAATACGCCTCCAACTGGCAGGGGCCAGACCCGATGCGGCGTGCAGAGCGACGGCAGGCACGGCCGCCCCCGCACCGGCCGCGGCTCCGATCACCCAGTCGGGGGGGCGACGCGCGAGGAAGAGCGCGGAGAGGGCAAGGATGAGAACCAGCCCCGGGGCGATGAAACAGACCCCGCCCAGTACGCCCCCGGCCACCCCGCGGAGCCGCCAGGCGCAGAAGATGGCGAGCTGCGTCGAGGCAGGGCCGGGCAGGAGGTTGGTGGCGGCGATCCCGTCCTCGAACTCCTTGGCCTCGATCCACCCCCGCTCCTCGACGCACATCCGTCGGAGCAGGGCAATGTGGGTGGGCGGGCCTCCGAACCCGACACATCCGAGCCGGGTCCACTCACGGGCGATGGTGCGGAGCGGAACCCTGGTGGTGGGACCGGGTTCGAGCGCCCCTTCGCCTGAGCCCATACTGCATGGTAACAGTGGGGGAGCGGGGGCCAGAGGAGCGTTTCCACATGGGGGTAAAGGTCTCAAATGATGGAGATTGAGTTCGTTCTGGTCGACGTGTTCAGTGATCGTCCCTTCGGTGGCAACCAGCTCGCGGTGATCCCGCGGGCTGAGGGGCTGAGCGACGAGCTGATGCGCCACCTGGCCCGGGAGTTCAACTTCTCCGAGACGACCTTTGTCCTGCCGCCAGTTGATCCCGCTCACACGTGCCGGGTCCGGATCTTCACGCCGGGGGAGGAGGTGCCGTTCGCTGGCCACCCTACCGTCGGTACCGCTGCCGTTCTCGCCAGTCTCGAACCGGATGGCGGCGCCACCTTCGGGAGATTCGTCTTCGAAGAGGGTATCGGCCCCGTCGCCGTCGACATCACCGGGGAGAGCATCCGGCTGCGCCTCTCGGAGCCCCGGTGCGAGGTCGCGACCGAGTCCCCGGGGGCCGATGCGGTCGCCGCCGCCCTCTCCCTCACCGAGGCTGACATCGTCGAGAGCTGGTACGGGGGCATCGGGCTGCGCTTTTGCTTCGTCCGTGTCAGCGACGCGGCCACCGTGGACCGCGCCGCGTTCGACAGGTCCGCGTGGGGCGCTGGACTCGCCAGGGGATGGGCCGGCAACCTCTATCTGTTCGCCGGTGAACCCGGTGAGGGGGCTCACCTCTACGCAAGGGGCTTCGCGCCGGCGGTCGGGGTCGAGGAGGACGCGGCCACCGGATCGGCGTGTGCCGGCCTGGTGGCCGGCTTCGCCCAGCGCTCATCCGTCGCGGACGGGGACTGGGACATCGAGATAGATCAGGGGTTCGCCATGGGGCGCCCCAGCCTGCTGCACGCGACCTCGCGGAAGCAGAAGGGTCACGTCGTGGAGGTCAGCGTCGGCGGCCGCGCCACCATCGTCGGGACGGGGGTGATCAAGCTCGCGGGCTCGTGAGGTGCCGTGCCCGCGGCAGGGAGCTGCGGGCCGAGCCGTGCCGCATGAGATCCGGCGGGGCACCGGTGGGCTCCGATGGCACCATTGAGGCACAATGACTGCTTGACATGGTGCCAAAGCGATGCCATCATGGTGCCATGAACCTCAGCCTGTACGTCGAGGACATCCACCGCCAGCTGGTGACCGCCGCCGAGGCCGGCGGTGATGACGCTCGGACGCTGGCCGAGCGGCTGGTCGCGCCGCTCGAGTCGGCCATCCGCCTCGCGCTGCAGGACGCGCTGGCCGCCGCGGCGGAGGAGATCACCTGCGAGCTGGCTCCCGGCGCGGTCGAGCTTCGCCTGCGCGGCCGCGACCCCGAGTTCGTGGTCACACCGGCCCCAGCCGACCGCTCTGCAGACGATCTGCAGGGGGGCGAACGCGAGACGGCGACTGGCGACAGGACGGCGGAACCCGCCGATCCAGAGGGCGACGATGGCGCGATGTCCCGGATCAACCTCCGCATGCCCGACCAGCTCAAGGGCCGGATCGAGCACGCCGCGGGTCGGGACGGTCTCTCGGTGAATGCCTGGCTCGTCCGAGCCGCCGCCGCCGCCGTGGAACGGGGTGACGTTCCGCACCGAGATCAGGTCCTTCTTCCGCGGAGTGCCCAGCGCTACACGGGCTGGGTGCGTTAGCCCATCGGGCCAGGAGAAATCCTGGAGCCGGCCTCGGCGGCGGAAGCGCCGGCCGGGTCATTGAGGAAACTGCTATGCCTACCTTCGACACGCCCGAACCCATCTCCGTCAACGTGGAGATTCGGGGGTTCGGTGACATCCGGATCGTCGCCGCTGATCGCGCCGACACGCAGGTCGAGGTGCGTCCGCGTGACGGCACCAAGAAGCCCGACGTCACCGGCGCTGCTCAGACCCGGGTGGAGTATCAGTCTGGCCGGCTGACGATCAAGGGCCCCCGTGCGTCGTGGCAGTACCTCCCGCTGGGCGGGGGCCGTGAGGCGATCGACGTCCGGATCGAGCTGCCCTCGGGCTCGAGCCTGGAGACCGGGGTGGGGATGGGCACGGTGCGCTGCAGCGGCCGCCTCGGCGAGTGTCGCGTCAAGACCGGCATGGGCGAGATTCAACTCGACCAGGCCGGGCCGGTGCGGCTCGGGACGGGCATGGGTGACATCACCGTGGGCGGAGCGGCGGGCGAGGCCACCATCCGCACCGGGATGGGCACGATCCGGATCGACCGCATCGCCGGTTCGGCCGAGATCAGGAACTCGAATGGGGATATCTGGATCGGCGAGGTGACCGGTGACCTGCTGACCCGCGCCTCCATGGGGAGCATCTCCGTCGACCGAGCGGATGCGAGCGTGACCGCGAAGACGGCCTGCGGCTCCATCCGGCTCTTCGAGGTCGCCCGTGGGTCGGTGGTCGCAGACAGCGGCGCCGGGAAGCTGGAGGTGGGAGTTCGCGCCGGGGTCGCCGCCTGGCTCGACCTCGACGTGCGCCACGGCACGGTCCAGAGCGAGCTGGACGTGGCTCAGATGCCGGCACCCGGCGAGGAGAAGGTCGAGATCCGTGCGCGCACCGCGTACGGCGACATCACCGTCCGCCGCGTCGGGCCGCCGTCGGGCCCACGGGGCACGGGAGGTGAGGCGTGACCGCCACCCCGACCGCTCGGGCCCAGGAGCCTGCGATCCACGTGCAGGGCCTGGAGAAGTCGTACAAGAAGCTGGAGGTGCTGCGCGGCGTGGACTTCGACGTGGCGCGGGGCAGCATCTTCGCCCTGCTCGGCTCGAATGGGGCGGGCAAGACCACGGTCGTGAACATCCTCTCCACGCTGCTCAAGGCCGACGCGGGGACTGCCAGCGTCAACGGCCTCGATGTCGCCACGCAGGCTGCGGGCGTGCGGGAGTCCATCAGCCTCACCGGACAGTTCGCGGCTGTCGACGAGATCCTCAGCGGCCGGGAGAACCTCGTGCTGGTCGCCCGGTTGCGGCACCTCAAGGACCCGGGCACGATCGCGGATCACCTGCTCGATCGTTTCGCGCTGAGCGACGCGGCGGCGCGGAGGGTGGCGACGTATTCGGGTGGCATGCGCCGCCGCCTCGACATCGCGATGAGCCTCATCGGGAATCCGCAGGTCATCTTCCTCGACGAGCCCACGGCGGGGCTCGATCCCCAGGCCCGCATCGAGGTGTGGCAGGCCGTCAGGGAGCTCGCCGAGCAGGGCACGACGGTGCTGCTCACCACGCAGTATCTGGACGAGGCCGAGCAGCTCGCCGACCGGATCGCGATCCTCCACGGGGGTCGGATCATCGTGGACGGCACCCTCACCGAGCTCAAGCAGCTGCTCCCCCCCGCCAAGGTCGAGTACGTCGAGAAGCAGCCGACCCTGGAGGACGTCTTCCTCACCATCGTCGGTGACGGCGGCAAGAACGGCGACGCCGGCAAGGGCCGCGGCGCCGGCACGGACGAGTGAGGAACCGCGATGACCAAGCATTTCTTCGGCGACACCGCCGTCCTGACGGGAAGATCCCTGCGCCATATCACGCGCAGCCTGGACACCATCATCACGACCGCGATCATGCCGATCGCCTTGCTGCTGCTGTTCGTCTACGTCCTGGGCGGCGCGATCAACGTGGAGGCGCATTCGTATGTGAGCTACCTGCTGCCGGGCATCCTGCTCATCACGATTGCCTCGGGCATCTCCTACACCGCATTCCGGCTCTTCCTGGATCTGCAGAGCGGCATCTTCGAGCGATTCCAGTCCATGCCGATCGCACGGTCGTCGGTGCTGTGGGCGCACGTTCTGACCTCGCTGGTCGCCAATCTGATCTCGCTCGTGGTCGTCGTGCTCGTCGCCCTCCTCATGGGCTTCCGCTCGGGAGCGGGAGTGCTGGCGTGGCTCGCGGTCGCCGGCATCCTGATCCTGTTCACCCTGGCGTTGACGTGGATCGCCGTGGTCGCCGGTCTCTCCGCGAAGTCCACCGACGGTGTGAGCGCGTTCTCCTATCCGTTCGTCTTCCTGCCGTTCATCAGCTCGGCATTCGTGCCTACCCACACCATGCCCGGCCCGGTGCGCGCTTTCGCCGATTACCAGCCGGTGACGTCCATCGTCAACACCATCCGCGACCTTTTCACACAACAGCCGGTCGGCACGGACATCTGGACCGCCCTTGCCTGGTGCGTCGGGATCCTCATCGTCGCGTGCATCCTCGCCAGGGGCATCTACCGTCGCAGGATCGCTTAGTCGACTGTCTCATGGGAATGTTGACGGTGTAGCTTGGCCAGGATCTGAACGGCGGTCTTAACCCTGAGAGGGGCTGCAGCCGTACAGTGGGGCTCATGAGAGCCGTCGTCCACGACAGGTACGGGCCGCCCGAGGTCCTGAGGCTGGAAGACGTCGAGCCGCCGGTCCCCAAGGACGGCGAGGTCCGCGTCAGGATCCACGCAACCACGGTGAGCCGGACCGACTGCGCCCTTCGCGAGGGGGTGCCGTTCGTGGCCCGCCTCACCACCGGTCTCCGGCGTCCGAGGCAGCGGATCCTCGGCAGCGATCTGGCCGGCGAGGTGGAGGCGATCGGCGCCAACGTGACCGAGTTCGAGGCCGGTGACCGGGTCTTCGGGATCAATCCGTGGCGGTTCGGCGCGCACGCCGAGCTCCTCTGCATGCGAGCCGGCGCCGCGCTGTCGCATATGCCGTCCGGCATGCCCTTCGAGGAGGCCGCGGCGATCTGCGACGGCGCGATCCTGGCGCTGAACGCCCTGAGACCGGCGAACCTCCGCCAGGGACAGAGGATTCTCGTCTACGGCGCCTCGGGATCGATCGGCACCGCGGCCGTGCAGCTGGCCAGACACTTCGGGGCCGGCGTCATCGCCGTGTGCAACCCCAAGAGCCTGGATCTGGTCAGATCGCTCGGCGCAGATGAGGTGATCGACTACACACAGCAGGACTTCATGGGCAACGGCCAGACCTACGACGTCATCCTCGACGCGGTCGGCACGTTGCGGTTCCGCGACTGTCGCGGCTCGTTGAAGCGGGGTGGAGCGTACCTTGCAACCGACGGATTTCGAAACCTCGCCCTCAGCCCGTGGACGGCGCTGATCGGACCCAAGCGGGTGCGATTCTCGATACCTCCTCGATTCACGAAGAAGGACGTCGTGTTCCTCCGGGAGCTCATTGAGGCGGGGGACTACCGGGCCGTCATCGATCGGCGCTACCCGCTGGAGCAGGTGGTCGAGGCCACCCGGTACGTGGAGACCAAGCAAAAGACGGGGAACGTCGTCCTGACCGTCAGCCGTTGACAGCGGGATGTGGCCGACCGTCCCACGGCATGGAGAACAAGGCGTATCGGACTAGGTGAAGTCCCGCAGTCCGCGCCACAGCCCAGGAAGCGGCGCCTTGAGGGTGCAGAGGGTGACCGGGCTGCCCTGCTCCAAGTTGACGACGTGGTAGGGGACGGTGAGGTGGGCCACCACCGTTGCTGACGTACACATCCAGGCGACATCGGACGGCGCGTAGCCGGCCATCAGGGCGTGAGTCGCGGAGAGGTGCGCCGGCAGCCAGAAGTAGTCGCTCAGCTGCGGGCTGTAGCTGGCGGGCAGGAGCTTGGGATTGCCGTAGATCTGGAGCGCCCCAGCGACTCCGTAGTCGGAGGAGACGATGACCGTCGTGTCCCGTTCAAACGGGGGAAGTGCGCCATAGATTGCGGTCATCTGCTGGGTGATGGAGCCCCAGCCGACCGTGGACGCGAGGTCCGTGTTGGTCGTGTCGAGGCCGCTCGCGTGGAGCTGGCTGGCGGGGGTTATGGGCAGGATGATCTTGGCCAGACTGACCAAGCCGAGAAGGCTGGCGACACCGACCGCGATCGCCAGGGTGGACCGAAGCCGCTGGCGCTCGACACGCGAGAGGGCGAGGAGCCCGGCGGCCATCACGATGGGGATGGTGGGGGCCGGGTAGTAGTACTTGCCGACCAGGAGGTAGACGATCAGCGGGACGGCACAGGCGATACCGATGGCGCGCAGTTCGGGCCGCCGGAAGAGTGAGATGAGCCCGGCAATCCAGAGGGGGGTGAGGAGGAAGAGGAGGACCAGGAAGTAGACCAAGAAGGTGACGACTCCTCCTCCCGATTGGATGCCGCCCTGGTGGTTGAGGATGTAGGTGAGGGTGGGGTAGTCGTTGGCGACCTGCCAGACGAGATTCGGCAGCCAGATGAGGAGCATCAGTGCGGCTCCGATCCACGGGTACCTGGTTCGGAGCTGGTGGCGGAGCGATGGGGTGAGGAGGGTCGCGAGGGCGATGCCGGCGATGAGTGGGAGGATCAGGTACTTGACCTCGAGACCCACCCCGAGGGTCAGGCCGAGCCAGATCCAGGTGTGGGGCCTGCGATCGACGAGGATCGAGAGGAACCAGTAGAGGGAGAGCATCCAGGTCACCTGGTCGAAGATCACGGTCTGGAAGAGCCAGGTGCCGACGATCAGCGGCGCGGTGACCCCGACCAGGAGGCCGAGCGCCTGAAGCCTCAGGGAGCCGCCCAGCTTGCGCACGTACGCGCCGGCGAGGACCACGCTGACGCCGCTCAGGAGGGTGGGGAGGAGGCGAAGGGTCCACGGAGTGACCCCGAGGAGACCCGTCTCGAGCCGCGCGAGGAGCGGGACGATGGGCGGAAAGTCGACGTACCCGAAAGCGGGGTGGCGGCCGCTCGCCAGGTAGTAGAGCTCGTCGATGTGGAACCCGAGGTTGCCGTCGGTTGCGAGGTGGAGGGCGATGATCAGGACGGCGGCGGTTCCGAAGAGCAGCAAGGTCGGGCGAACGGCGCCCCCCCGGGCGGAAGCGTGGCGTGGGCTCTCGGTCATGGCGCGGTGGCTCACTCCGACGATTCTGCCGGTTGGCGGCTGGTAGCCGTCGGGCTGGGACCACGGTGTGCCGGGACTCGCTCAGGCCGCTGTGGGATGCTTGTTGCCGGACCCCGGACGGGGCGGCCGCTGGTCGATGGCCGGCGGCGACGGCGGGTTGGGAGGACGAGCGAAATGGGCCGGATCGTGCACTTCGAGATCACCGCGGATGATGTAGCCCGGGCGCGGAAGTTCTACGAGATCTTCGACTGGGAGATCACCGATGCGGGCATGCCGGGGGCGGACTACTGGCTGGCCAAGACGGGAGAGGGCGGCATGGGCATCGACGGGGCGATCATGCCCCGGGCCTACAACGCGCAGCCGAGCATCATCTGGATCGGAGTCGGCGACCTCGAGGCCACGATCGCGCGCGTGGTCGCATCCGGAGGCTCCGTTCGCGGTGAGAAGCAGACGGTCCCCGGTGTCGGGGACACCATCTACGCCACCGACACCGAGGGCAACACCTTCGGCATCATCCAGCCGTTGCCCCAGGACTGACGCGCACCAGCCGGCGGGCGTGCCCTCGTGCCCGGCGCCGCAGCCTGGACAGCCTGGGCGCGCCCGCAGGCGCAGCCCTGACGACGTCCCGTCAGTGGGGTCCTGGTGGGAGGGTGCGCGCAGGGGGAGAGGTGTGCAGACGGGTGCGTGCGTCGGAAACGACCGTTGACCCGGCGTCGAGGACAAAGAGAAGGATCGCCGCGTCATCCAGAGGACCGGCAGCCGCCGAGCCGGCGAGCAGCTGGGAGAGGCCCCACGCGACGAACGCCATGACCGCCACGAGCCGCACGAGGAGACCTCGCCAGGCGGGGGGGTGAGCGATGCTGATGGCCGCGATCGCACCGGCGACGAGCAGCAACGGAGCCGCGGATACGCCTGCATGGTGTGCCCAATGGACGTTCGCGTTGATTCCATCGGTGACCACGAGAAGAAGACTTCCCGCGACCGAGAGCGCTCCGAGGCCGACGGCGACGGCGAGGCGGAGGCGCGGAGCGCCCGTGGCCTGCGCCTGAGAGCGACCCCGCATGTGCCGGGAGTCTGACACGACCGCCCTCTCCGGCCGCCGCTCCAGGACGCGAGCTCGATGGGGTGACCCGCCGGGGGCGGGTCCGCGCCACCTCGGGACTCAGCCGGCCGCGACCAGGACCACGCCGGCGACCAGGAGCCAGAGGACGACCACTCCGATGACGGTCCATCGGGCGATGGTCCGGCGATCACGGCGGCTCCGCGAGTGACCACTGCGGAGATAGGCACGGCGCACCCGGAGACTGTCCGAACCCGAGACAGGTACCGTCACGATCTGACCGACCTCACCCGGAACGCGACCACCTGCGCCCGCCGCCGGTCACGAGGCGGACGATCACCAGCAGGATCACGGCGCCGACGAAGGCGATGACGATCGCGGTGATCGTCGTGTGGCCGGGGATGCTGAAGCTGATGTTGAGGACCTGCGCCAGGAAGCCGCCCGCGAGCGCGCCGATGATGCCGACCACGATGTCGGTCACCACGCCCTTGCCACGGCCGGTCACGACCTTGCTCGCGAGGAAACCCGCCACCAGGCCGATGAAGGCCCAGAGCAGGATGGTCCCCGGGTCAAGGGTGAGTGTCACCGAGCCGACAAGCATGGTTCTCCGGCCTCCCTATGGGTCATTTGACCCCGAGGCCCTCTCCACGCACGGACCCAGGTGTCGCCAACTCTGAGGAGGAAGCCAAAACAACTTCAGCAACAGCGCCGGCCCTCCGCCAGGCGGGTGAACCCCGGCAGCGCCCTCGAGGTGGTGAGGATGACGCCCCACCGGGGGGGCCAGGGGTCGGGAGCGGGGTTCCGTGACCGCGTGGGAGGCCTGACCCTCTCCGGCAGATGCGCTCTGGGCATCGGGGCGCGGGTCAGGAGGTGCTGGGGATCAGGATCGGGCTGGGCGGCGCGGTGAAGGTGCCGATACCATTCCAGTTGGACAGGTTGTACACGGCGGCGTCGGAGCCGGTGGTCGTCACCCGCACCGGATAGGCGGGGCCGGACGAGGCGATGTCGACGGTCGAGCCGTCTGTCGCCTTGAGGATCACGACGGGCTGGCCGTCGACGTTGCCGGTGCCGGCTGCGGTGACGGTCCCGGTGCTCGAGAGATCGGACGAGATGTCGAGGCGGGCGGACAGGGCGGAGAAGTCGTTGGCGACCTTGGAGCCGGCCGCTCCCTCGACCCACACGTCGTTGAGATCCGCCGCCGCGGCGCTGCTCTCGCCCGCGTTCATGTAGTAGGCCGCCGGCGCGCTCACATAGACGTTGCCGGTCACCTGCATGACGTTGATGGTGACGCCTGCCACCACGAACGTTCCCCTGTAGTCCGCGCCGGCCACTCGGAGGTCCAGGCTGGTGATGCTGTCAGGGAACTCGCCGGTGGAAGTGATCTCATAGCCGCTCGCGTTCCTGGTGGCCGTGGCGGCGGCGGCGAGGATCTGCGACGGCGTCTCCGACGCGAGGCTGGACGTGCCGCAGCCGGCCAGGGCAGCCACGGCCACAGCCGCTCCCGCCCATCTCGCCAGTCCGGTCATGGACCTCCCTCGGAGCCGGCGCCGACCCTCCAGGGGATCGGTCACGCGCGGCGCTGCCAGTCTATCGAGGCAGCCCTGTGGGACCGGCTCGCGGCCCCTGGGGCGGGACCGCGCTGACGTCGTGGCGGGTGGTCATCAGGCTCCCGACCAGGGCCCGGCTCCCGCGATGTCCGCGTCGATGACCGATGCCAGCCGGTTGCCCATCGACGCGTCGTCCAGCTCGACGCCCAGCTCCCGGTTCCGGTCCAGCGATGTCGACGAAAAGTTCTCAGAGCCGAGGAACCAGCGGATCGAGCCCGTTCCCGGGTCGGCGACGATGGCCTTGGCGTGAATGTACAGGGCCGCGTCCGAAGAATAGGTGTAGATCCTGACCCCTGCATGGGTGAGGGCGGAGAACTCGCTGCTCCAGGAAGAGGAATCGGTCATGCAGACCTGCACATCGACGCCGCGCTGCGCCGCCGCTTCCAGCGCGACGACGATCTCCTGGTCGGACATCTCCTCGTTCTCGACGAGCAGCTCCTTCTTGGCGCCCTGGATCAGCGTCACCAGGGAGGCCGCCGACCCCGGGCTCCAGACCAGGTCGTCTCCCGGCGAGGGCTGGACCTCCGTGTTCGAGAAGTCGGCGTCGAACACCGCCTCGATCGCCGCCACGTCGCGGGCGTCGCCGTCGGCGAGGATGAAGTCCCGGGTGGACGCGTAGTACTGCGCGGTCATGTTGCCGGTCATGACGAAGGCCTCATCGGAGTCGGCGATCAGGGTCTTCTGATGGGTGATGTCCACCTGAGTCGACGACCAGTGGACATCGACACCGTGCGCGGCGAGCGTCGCGTACGCGCTCCCATTCTGGCTCTTGGCGTACGCCTGGTCGAGGATGACGCGGACGGAGACGCCACGGTCCTTCGCCTGGATCAGGTCGTTGACGGCGGTGGTGTCCTCCAGCTCGTACATGACCAGGTCGAGGGAGTGGTGGGCACCGGTGATCGCCTGGTAGACGGCGCCCATTCCCTGGTCGGGCTCGACCACCAGAGAGTCCGCGCTCTCGCCGGTGGCGGTGGCGGTAGTGGTGGCCGCGGCAGGGGACGTGGCCGGCGTCGGGCTGCCGGCGGCGGGTGCGACCGTCGACAAGGGGCTCGGTGAAAGTGCAGGCGTCGCGGAGGCGCAGCCACTCACCGCCAGCAGGGTGAGCCAGGCGAGGATCGTCCCGCCGTGTCGCCGGTCAACCCGCACCGCGCCGTCTCCTCAGGTGGATGCCGTCGCCACGCTCCGACGCCTGGCGGGACGGCGGCCATCCCCGCGGGTGCCAGTATGCAAGGCTCCGGCCCCGACCGCTCCCCGTTCCTGCCGGTGGCGTCCGCATGTGACCGCCTCGAAAACGCCGCGAAGTGGTCGGGAGAGGCGGAAACCCCGTGCTGGACGGGGTCGACTGGCCGGTGGCGTAGCCGTCCCCACGCGCGATGACAAGATTGGCACGAACCGTCCGCCAGCGAGGCTGGGCGCCGAGATCAGCGGGAAGTCGGGTTCGTATTCGGGGGNNCGGGGGAAACCGACTTCCGGGTTCGGCAGAAGGCTGTATGCGTATTCGACTGAAACCCATTCGTGTATTAGACAAAAAGCCATTTACGTCTTGGCATAAAGACGGTTTCGTATTCGGCACAAAGCCGTTTCGTATTCAAAGATGTCAGGAAGTTGCACCGTTGGGCGGTGGCATGGTAGGGTCCCGTCGTCGCGGATCGTCCAGGTCCACAAGCGAGCGACGGTGAGAGCCAGATCTCTCACCGGTCTGCGGCCCACCGCCCTTTGTTGCGGTGGAACTGAAGCCCAGGTGAATCGTCGCCTGCCCTTGACCGAGCGATTGAGCCGGGCGTGGCACGAGACACCGACTGCGGAGATTGCTCTTCATGCGTCGTCTGATTACTCGTGGTCGTTTTCGTGCGTACGGCGTCGGCCTTACGGGCCTTGCTCTGATGGGTCTCATCGCACTCACGGCGTTGCAACCGGTGTTGCAGAATGGCCGGCCCCGCGTCGACTCGTTCGCGGTCGCGCGCGAGATGGCATCGGCGTCCGCCGCGACCGGGGCATCGGCGCCCGCCGCGACCGGCGCATCGACTCCGGCCGCGACTGCCGCGTCGACGTTCACGGCGGCCCCGGCGGTCCCCACTCCGCTGCCTGTCCTGATCGTGCGCATCCCTCCGACCGCGCCTCCGACCCCGACGCCGGCTCCGGTTGTGCGTGCCGTCGCGCCGGCTGTGGCATCCACAGGCACGAGCTCGTCTGGTGGCGACGTTGAGGCGATCATCACCGCGGCTGCGCAGGCGGCAGGGGTCAGCCCGAGCTGGCTGATCTCAACCGCCGAGTGCGAGTCCGGTCTCAACCCCAACGCGTACAACGGGGCGGGACCGTACGATGGACTCTTCCAGTTCCTTCCCTCGACCTTCCGGGCCCATGGGGGCACGAACATCTGGGACCCGGCCCAGCAGGCGCAGATTGCCGCCACCATGTTCGCGAGCGGCGAATCGGGGGAGTGGCCCGTCTGCTCGCGTTAGCAGGGTGCTTCCGCACCTGCCCGTAGCCGGGGTTTCGGATCCGCCCGGGACGGGTACCACCTGTAAGGTGAGCGGGACCAGCGGCGTTCGCCGCGGGCTGGACGGCTGCACGAGCATCTTTCGCGCAGGGGAGACGGGCTCTGTTTGACCAGACCAGCGGCACGGTCGACGAGTTGAGGACCCAGGACCACGACGCGCGCCGGGTCCGTTACGCGCGTCGCCACCGGATCCGGCTCATCGACCAGGTCATCAATGAGTTCGAGTTGCTGAATCTTGCGGGCGTATCGGTCGTCCCCGGTGAGCTGACCCGGCGCGCCAATGGCCTCATCCGCAGCGACCTCGTCGGTGCGCGGGTGATGCCGGACGATCGGGTCGTCCCGATCGCCGACTGGGTATCGGCGCTCTTCGAGGTCCAGGACGCGCTGATGCTCCCGGTGCAGACCTTCAGCAAACTCTGACCCGCCGGCCCGGGGCGCCTACGCCCCAACGGCGGCGCCGATCAGCCTCCCCAGGCCAAAGGTGACCCCTGCCGCCAGCATCCCGAAGAGGAGTTGCCGGCTGCCCGAGAAGAGGACGCTCCGCCCGGTCAGCAGGGTGATCAGCGAGCCGACGAGGAAGAGCCCGAGAGCCGCGCAGCCGATGGCGAGCCCGACCGCCGGCGCCCCGGTGGCGAAGAAGAAGGGGATGAGCGGCAGGATGGCGCCGATCGAGAAGAGGACGAAGGAGGCGCCCGCCGCGCTGTTGGGCGACCCGCCCAGGTCGGACGGGTCCAGCCCCAGCTCCTCGCGCACCATGGTGTCCAGGGCGTTCTTGGTGTCGGCCATCAGCCGCCCCGCCACCTCCTCGGCCTCTGCCACCGAGAGCCCCTTGGCCTGGTAGATCAGGGTCAGCTCCTCGCGCTCCTCGTCGGGGACGGAGCGGAGCTCGGCGGCCTCGGTCTTGACCTGGCGTTCGTACAGCTCCCGGGTGCTCTGCACCGACACCCATTCCCCGATCGCCATCGAGCACGCCCCGGCCAGCAGCCCGGTGATCCCGGCGATCAGGATCGCCTTGGGGGGCAGGCCCGAGCCCGCGACCCCCATCACCAGCGCGAGGTTGGAGGTCAGGCCGTCATTGGCCCCGAGCACGGCTGCCCGCAGCGCGTTGCCACCCGGAGCGCGGTGGCGCCCCTCCAGCTTGCCGAGCGTCTCCCCGGCCACCCCGGCCGGCGATCCCCCCGAGATGTAGCGGAGCACCCGAGCGTGCGAACGCTCGTCGTCGGGCATGCCGGTGCCCTCGGTCTCGGTCTGGTCGTCGTAGTTCTCCTGGTCGGCCCGTTCCAGGGTGGCGACGGTCGGCAGGACGAGCTGCGCCCCGAACCTGTGGGCCAGCAGCCGCATGGCACGCGCCCGCCATGATGGCCGCCGCGGGCCGGGGTCGCGGCCCAATGACCGCAATTGATCCTCCCAGAAGCCAAGATGGCGCTCCTCGACCTCGGCGAGGCGGATGTAGACGGAGGCGAGACGGGCGTCGGACTCGGCCTTCGCCATCGCCCGGTACACCACGGACGAGTCGAACTCGCCCTGGCGGTTGGCCCGGTACCTCGCCTCGTCAGTCAGCTTCCGCGCCATCACCCGACTCCTCCGTGACCGCTCTCGCTCCTCGCGCTCTCTCGTGCCTCGACGCCCGCGCACGACCATCATCCCGCACGGCGGGCGGAAACCAGGGACCATGGTCGCCTCTCGGGACGGGCCGTGCGGGCGAGGCTGGCCGCACATGGGCCGCGCGCGGCGCCGCCATCCGGCGATGTGATTGGCGCGGGCACGAAAACCAGATGGTGGCCGGTTGGGGCACAATACGCCGTTATGCCTCGGCGCGTCGAAGGCATCAATCTGAGCGATTCATGCGGTGGTGCCATGCCCCCCTGTAAGACCCGGGCCTCCGCCCTCCTCGCCGGCGTGGTCGTGGCGGTCGCCGCTTGCGGCGGGGCGTCCCATCCCGCCAAGAGCCCGTCCGCGACGGCCAGCCCCTCGCCCTCTCCCAGCGCGACAGCGACGCCGACGCCGGCGCCAGCGGCACTCAGCCAGCCGCTGCTGATCCAGGTCGAGAATCTGTATCAGGCGCGGCCGCAGTCGGGATTGAGCAGCGCCGACGTCGTCTACGAGTACCAGACCGAGGGCGGTATCAGCCGCTTCACGGGCATCTGGTTCACCAAGCCTCCGAGCGCCGACATGGTCGGCCCGGTACGGAGCGCACGCCTGATCAGCCTGCGGCTGCTCCAGATCTACGGCGGCGCACTCATCTACTCGGGGGCCAGCAACTACGTGCTGGCGCAGGCCAGCGCAGCCAGCGGCAAGCACTACGACGACCCGGAGCCGCCGCTCTTCCGCACCTCGGTGCCGCCCCCGGCCGCGAGGTACGGCGCCCCTCACAACCTCTACACGAACGGAGCGGATCTGGCCAGCTTTGACCAGAGCATCAATCTCAGCACCGTCAGCTACCAGCTCTGGACGCGCACCCCGATCGCGCAGCTTCCCACCGGTGGCACCGCGGTGAGCAGCTTCACGGTGCCGATCTCGGCCGAGGAGACGCCGATCTTCACCTACCAGCCCGCCGCGGGCGAGTACGAGCGGAGCGAACCGGCGACCCCCGAATACCCGGCAACGGGCGTTCTCAACGACGCCAACATCAGTGCCCCCTGGGAGACGCCCAATGTCGTGGTCCTGCAGGCTCCAACCATCCCGGTGGCTGCGGACAACGAGAACCCGAGCGGTGGCTACACGGAGGGTCTCGACTTCGGGATCGGGCCGAGCGCCAGCGGGAGCGGTCAGCTCGCGGTGGGCGGTCAGCTCTACAGCATCACGTGGACGCAGGGGGTCACCGGCCCGCCCGTGCTGACCCTCGCCGATGGGCAGCCGGCACCGATCGCTCCGGGCCAGGTGCTGTTCGAGGTGGTCAACACCGGAGCCACGGTCACCCCGTAGTCACGGGTAGATGCCGCGTGCCGAGGTGGCCTCGGCGACCCGCTGCACCGCGATGGTGTACGCGCCCAGCCGGAGCGGGACACCGAGGTGCTGCGACGCCTGCCAGGTGGCCTCGAAGGACGCGTTCATGATGTGCTCCAGCCGCTCGTTGATCTCCTTCTCCTCCCAGAAGAAGGACTGCAAATCCTGCACCCATTCGAAGTAGGAGACGGTCACCCCGCCGGCGTTGGCGATGATGTCCGGGACGAGGGTCACGCCCTTCCGGGCCAGGATGTCGTCGGCCTCGGGGCTGACCGGGCCGTTGGCGGCCTCCAGGATGAGCGAGGCCTGGACCGCTCCCGCGTTGCGTCCGGTGATCTGATTCTCCAGCGCCGCGGGGACCAGGACGTCCACCGGGGCCGCGAGCAGCTCGGCGCTGCTGATCGCCCGCGTCCCCGGGAAGCCGGCCACCGATCCGGTGGTCCGCTTGTGCTCGAGGACCTCGAGGACCGAGAGGGGCTTGTCGCTCCAGATGGCGCCGCCGGTGTCCGAGACCGCGCGGATGCTGAAACCATCCGCCGCCATCAGCCGGGCCGCGATGCTCCCCGCATTGCCGAACCCCTGGACGGCGACCGTGGANNCCCTGGCTGCCCCCGACGGCGATCGGCTTGCCGGTCACCGCTGCGGGGATGGAGTGTCCGGCGCTCATCGACATCGTGTCCATGATCCAGGCCATCACCTGGGGGGTGGTGTTGACGTCTGGGGCGGGGATGTCGCGGTCCGGCCCGATGAGCACCGAGATCTCGGCGGCGTAGCGGCGGGTGAGCCGCTCCAGCTCGCCCATGCTCAGCTTCTTGGGGTCGACCACCACGCCGCCCTTGGCCCCGCCGAAGGGGATGCCGACCGCGGCGCACTTCCAGGTCATCCACATGGCCAGCGCCTTGACCTCGCTCAGGGTCACCCCCTGGTGGTACCGGATCCCGCCCTTGGCCGGCCCTCGCGCCAAGTTGTGCTGGACGCGGTACCCCTCGAACATGCGGAATGACCCGTCGTCCATCTTCACCGGGAAGGCGACGATCAGCTGGCGCTGGGCCTCCCGCAGGAAGGCGCGGACCCCCGGCTTCAGGCCGAGAAGATCCGCCGCCGCGTCGTACTGCCGCTGTGCATTGAGCCAGGGGTCCTCAACCGCCTCTGCCGCCATCGCAAGCGTTGACTGGGCCACGGTACTCACCTCCTGTGATGACCGCGGGGCATCGGCCTGGGACGTGAGCTGCGGGTAACCTGCTCCGCGGCATGCCGGGCTCATGGTCGCACCTCGCACGCGGGATCGCCACCCCATTCGGCGACCTGACACCGTTCACCATCGCGTCTTCACGCGGGCCGGCAGCACCGCGTCGCGCCGGCTCGGCACGGCGACACTCAGCGCTTCACAAGATCATTCCCAGGGTTGTCCCAGGAGGCCCGCCTATACTCCGGCCCGGGTTGGGGACCTGACAGCAGCCTGGACCACAGGAGCAGACGTTGTACTTCCGCTATCTCGGACGCGAACTCCGGCGCCGCGCGCGCTCGGCCGCCCTGGTGGCCATCGGCCTGGCACTCGGGGTGGGCCTCGTCATCACCGTCACGTCGTACGCCGCCGGGGTCAAGGCCGCCCAGGGGCAGGTTCTCTCCTCTCTCTATGGGGTGGGCACCGATCTCACCGTCACCAAGCCGGCGACCGCCGGAACCGGGGGCGGGTTTCGCTTCAGCGGCACCCCGTCGAGCAGCGCCCAGGCGGGACAGAGCTTTGCTCAGGATCACCTGACCTCGGCCGCCGGTCTGACCACCATCTCCGACAGCGACGTGACCTCCGTCTCGAAGCTCAAGGGTGTCGCCGGGGCAACCGGTGCGCTGGTGCTCAACTCGGTTCACATCACCGGGACCTTCACCGGCTTCGGCGGGTTCGGCGCGGGAGCCAGTGCGACGCCGACCCCCACCCCCACACCCACCGCCACGCCCACTCCGACAGCCTCGGCCAGCCCCAGCGCCTCTGCTGGCAGCGGGTTCGGCATCTCCACCTTCAGCGTGGACGGCATCGACCCCACCGAGCCGGGCCTCGGGCTGCTGAGCGGACCCAACATCGCCTCGGGGGCATCGGCCGTGGACCAGTGGTTCACCGACGTCCAGTCGAGCAACGCCTCGGACCAGACCCTCGCCCTGGTCAGCAGCGCCTATGCCAAGCAGAACTCGCTCAAGGCCGGCTCCACCGTCAGCATCTCCGGCACCAGCTTCACGGTGCTTGGGGTGGTCTCCGTCACCGAGTCGGACGGGGCTGACATCTACATCTCTCTCGGTGAGGCCCAGTCGCTGACCGGCGACACCAATGACGTCAACACCATCTACGTCACCGCCGACACATCCAATGCCATCTCCACGGTGCAGACCGAGATCCAGAAGGCTCTCCCATCGGTCACCGTGACGAGCGCCTCGGACGAGGCCAGCAACATCTCCGGATCGCTCAGCACCGCCTCCAACCTGGCCAACTCGCTGGGGCTCGGGCTCTCCATCGCGGTCCTGCTGGCCGCCTTCGTCCTGGCCGTCCTGCTCACCATCGCCTCGGTCACCCGCCGGGTGCGGGAGTTCGGGACCCTGAAGGCGATCGGCTGGCACAGCCGCCGGATCGTTGGTCAGGTGATGGGTGAAACACTGGTCCAGGGCATCATCGGCGGTGCGGTCGGGATCGGGCTCGGCGTGCTCGGTGCCTTCCTGGTCACCAAGCTCTCGGGGCCGCTCACCGCCACGGTCGGGGCAACCGGGCTGGGCAGCTCGACCCCCGCGGGCTTCAGTGGCGGTGGTTTCGGCGGAGGCGGAGGCGGAGGCTTCTTCGGAGGTGCCTCCCCGGGCGCGTTCTCCAGCGCTCGACCTGGGTTCGCGCACACCTTCACCGCGAGCAACCACAGCGTGACCCTGCACATGACTGCGCCGCTCAGCCTCGAGGTGTTCGGCGTCGCAGTTGGTCTGGCCATCTTGGGAGCGATCATCGCCGGCGCCATCGGTGGCTGGCGAGCCGCCCGTCTGCAGCCGGCCGTGGCCCTGCGGCGGGTGGAATAGCCCGATGGCCGTGTTTGCTCGACCGCCGGCCCCTATGCCGGCCGCAGCCGTGACCCGGGTGGCCACCGAAGCCGTGCTCCCATCGCGGGCCGCAGTCCCTGCCCCAGCTCAGAATGCCCTGTCCGTGGAGACCCAGCATGTATGAACTCAAGAAGCTCTCCCGGGTCTACCCCAAGGGGAGAGGCAAGGTCGCAGCCCTGAGCGGCGTGGATCTCGTCATCCCGGACGGTGAGTTCATCACCGTCCAGGGGCTCACCGGACACGGCAAGACCACCTTCCTGCTCATGCTCGGGGCCCTGGACAAGCCGACCTCCGGGAAGATCATCTTCGACGGCAAGGACCTGGGGGCGATGCCCGAGTCCCAGCTCGTCGACGTGCGCGCCCAGAACTTCGGCTTCATCTTCCAGAACTACAATCTGCTGCCCACACTGACCGCCGAGGAGAACGTCGAGGCGGCGCTGGTGCCGCTCGGCATCCCGACCGCGGAGCGGCGAGCCCGCTCGATCGCGGCCCTCACCGAGGTGGGACTGGGCGATCGTGCCGGACACTTCCCGTCGGAGATGTCGGGTGGTGAGCAGCAGCGGGTCGCGATCGCTCGAGCGCTGGTCAAGGAGCCGAAGGTGATCCTGGCCGACGAGCCGACCGGAAACCTCGACGAGGTGACCAGCCTGGAGATCGTCGCCTTGATGGAGAAGCTCTGGAAGGAGCGCGGCATGACCCTGGTGCTGGTCACCCACGACACCAAGGTGGCCCGTCGTGCCCCTCGGACCGCGGTCATCAACAAGGGCAAGCTCACCATGCGCGACAACCGCGCGCCCAAGGTCACCACCCCGGGTCCGGCGAAGCCGCCGGTCTGACCGCCGCGACGGCGCCGCCACACGCCGGCGGTCAGGGCGTCCCCACTGCGCTGGTCGCCACGCCGGTCGGGAGGGGTCCCGCACAATGCCCTCACGAGTCGGCACAGCTGATGGTGGAGGTCGCTCCGTGGATCTCAATGTGGACACCCCCCGGGCCCTGGGCCACCTGCGCGCGTCGGACGCCGACCTGGGGCGGCTGATCGATCGCGTCGGCGCCTTCGGGCTGACGCTGCCGGAGGAGTCCAGCACCTTTGCCGCGCTGGCCGAGGCGATCGTCTATCAGCAGCTCTCCCCCAAGGCTGCGGCCACCATCTTCGGGCGGTTCTGCGGACTCTTCCCCGGCGCGCCGAGCTGCCCAACACCGGAGCAGGTGCAGTCCGCCTCCGAGGAGACACTCCGCGGCGCCGGGCTCTCCGGCGCCAAGCAGCGCGCCCTCCACGACCTGGCGCGCCGGTCGGTGGAGGGAGAGCTCCCGATCCTCGAGGAGGCCCGGGGGATGGACGACGAGGCGATCATCGAGAGGCTGGTCCGGGTGCGCGGGATCGGGCGGTGGACGGCCGAGATGTTCCTGATCTTCACGCTGGGACGGCCCGACGTCCTTCCCGCTGACGATTACGGTCTCCGCCGCGGCTTTCAGGCGGCCTTCGGAACCGAGGCCATGCCGACCCGCNNCCGCCGTCCGCCCCCCTCGAGCCTGCTCCGTGACGCCGCCGGCTGTCCCCGTCCGGGCCGTGCTGCTCGACGTTGACGGCACCCTGGTGTCGGCCGGTGCGGCCATCCCCGGCGCGGCCGCGACGCTCGGCCGGCTGCGGGAGCGCGGCATCCAGATCCGGCTCCTCACCAACATCGACTCCCGGACTCCCGAGACGGTCTGCCGCGAGCTGGACACCGCCGGCATCGAGGTCCCGGTCGAAGCCGTTTTCACGCCGGTGGTCGCCGCCCTGCGCTTCCTCGGGCAGCATCCTGCCGAGCGCTGCCACCTCTTGCTGAGCGCCGAGCTGGCCGCACGTTTCGCCGCCCACGACGCCGGGACCGGCGCAGCCGGCTATGTGTTGGTGGGGGACTGCCGCGAGGTCGGCGGGTACGCGCAGCTCGACGCCGCCTTCCGCCGCCTGATGGAGGGGGCCCGGCTGCTCGCCCTCCAGCGTGGCCGCTGGTGGCAGGCGGCCGACGGCCCCTCGCTCGATACCGGGGCGTTCGTTGCCCTCCTCGAACACGCCTCGGGGCAGACGGCCCGGAGCTTCGGCAAGCCGTCGGCCGGCTTCTTCGAGATGGCCCTGGCCGACCTGGGCTGCGCTCCGGCGGAGGTGCTGGTGGTGGGGGACGACCCCGAGACCGACGCCGCCGGCGCTGGCGCGGTCGGCGCCCCGTGCGTCCTGGTGCGCACCGGCAAGTTCGGCTCTCGCGGCGGAGCGGCGGGGGAGGGGCATCCTGGAGTGGCGGCGGTGATCGATTCGATTGCCGATCTCCCCACGCTGCTCGGACCCGGGCTTGCCATCCCGGGGCTGTAGCCACCCCGGCCACCCGGGTGAGGAGCGGCCCTCGGCCTTGCCCGCAGTCGAACCATTTGACGCAGAGAACGCTTTGTCGCTATACTCACAATATATGCGGAACGGAATTCCCATGCCCATCTTCTTCTCCCGCTGGGGTCAGATGGACTCCGTCCGCCGCGTCGCCTGCGCCTGCCTGTAGGCCGCCCACCGTGCGCATCCCGGCCGACGACCTGGAAACGGCTGCCCGCGACCTCGAGGGCGCCGGCGCCGAGGCGGTCCTCGCCTGGACCTTCGATCGGTTCCCACAGGTCGCGGTCGTCGCCAGCTTCCAGGCCGAGTCGGTGGTCCTCATCGACATGGCGAGCCGGCTGCGCCCGGGCGTCGACGTCATCACCCTGGACACCGGCCGCCTCCCCCAGGAGACCCACGATCTCATCGACACGGTGCGGAACCGATTCGCGGTGACCCTGAAGGTGGTGAGCCCCGATCCTACGGAGCTCGCGGAGATGTCCCGCGCGCACGGTGTCAACCTCTTTTATCTCTCCCCGGAGCTGCGCCACACCTGCTGCGACGTCCGCAAGACGCGGCCGCTCGCCCGTGCGCTCGCGGGCTACGGCGCCTGGGTGACCGGGCTGCGCCGCGAGCAGTCGGCGACCCGCCGGGCGACCCCGGTGGTCTCCCGCGATGAGGGGCATGGCGGCATCGCCAAGGTGGCGCCACTGGTGGGCTGGAGCCACGAGGAGGTCTGGGCCCGTGTGCGCGCGCGCGACCTGCCCAGCCACGCCCTCTACGCGAGCGGCTACACGTCCATCGGTTGCGCGCCCTGCACTCGGGCCACCCGCCCCGGTGAGGATGAGCGCGCCGGCCGCTGGTGGTGGGAAGGGGATTCGATCAAGGAGTGCGGCCTGCACCCGGTCCTGACGGGGCCCGGGCCCGCCGCGGTTGTTGCCACCGCTCTGGGCCGGGCGGATGCCGGCGCGGAGTCCACCGCCGCCACCGCGGCCCCATCAGGAGCAGAGGGATGAGCCGAGGGCTGGTGATCTGGCTGACCGGACTGTCCGGTGCCGGGAAGTCGACGATCGCGACGCGACTGGAACAGGAGCTGAGGGCGCTGGGGCGCAAGGTCACGGTCCTGGACGGTGACGAGGTGCGCACGCATCTCTCCAAGGGACTGGGATTCTCCAAGGAGGACCGGGACACCAACATCCGGCGGATCGGGTATGTGGCGGGTTTGGTGGCGGCTCATGGGGGGGTGGCGATCACGGCGGCGATCTCGCCATACCGAGAGATCCGGGACGAGGTGAGGGCGGCGACGCCGGAGTTCGTGGAGGTGTACGTGCGCTGCACCCTCGAGGAGCTGGTGCGGCGCGACACCAAGGGGCTGTACGAGAAGGCGCTGCGGGGCGAGATCGCCAACTTCACCGGGGTGAGCGACCCGTATGAGGCGCCGTTCAACCCGGAGATCATCGTGGACAGCGCGCAGGAGACGGTGGAGGAGTCGGTGGAGCGGATTCTCGACCGGCTGGAGCGGCTGGGCCACATCTGGAGAGGAGTGCGGCCCCGCCTCCTGGAAGGTGAGGAAGGGGCGGCGCTCCGCGCCGAGTCAGCGAGCCTGCCGGTGGTGGAGGTCGGGCCGCACGAGGCGGCCGACGCGCTGATGCTGGGGACCGGAGCCCTCTCGCCGCTGTCCGGCTTCATGACCGCCCCCGACTATCGGGACGTGGTGGGATCGGGGCGCCTCTCGGGGGGCCAGCCATTCCCCATCCCGGTACTGCTGCGACTGGACGACGAGGGCGTGCAGCGGATCCGGGGCAAGGCGCGGGTGGCGCTGCGCCACCAGGGCGAGGTGATCGCGGTCGTGGATGTCGAGGACATCTATCGCACCGACGCCGATACCGAGGCCGTCTCCGTGTACGGGACCGGCGATGACGCGCATCCGGGGGTCCGCCTGCTGCGCGCCTCCGGGCGCTGGGCGGTGGGTGGCGGCGTGACCGCGCTCCGCCGTCCCGATACCGGCTTCCCCGGATACGACCTCACTCCCCTGGAGGTGCGCAAAGCCAAGGCGGAGCGGGAGTGGGTGACGATGGTCGGCTTCCAGACCCGGAACCCGGTGCATCGTGCCCACGAGTACCTGCAGAAGGTGGCCCTGGAGAACATCGACGGGCTGCTCCTGCACCCGCTGGTGGGAGAGACCAAGAGTGACGACATTCCCGCGACGACCCGGATGGCCTGCTACGAGGAATTGCTGGCCGGCTACTTCCCGTCGGAGCGGGTGCTGCTCGCCACCAACCCGGCGTGGATGCGCTACGCGGGCCCCAAGGAGGCGGTGTTCCACGCCCTGATACGGCGCAATTACGGCTGCACCCACTTCATCGTGGGACGAGATCATGCCGGAGTTGGCAATTACTACGACACCTACGCGGCGCAGCGGATCTTCGACCAATACGAGCCCGGCGAGCTGGGCATCGAGATCCTGCGCTTCGAGCACTCGTTCTGGTGCCGGGCCTGCGGGGGGATGGCGTCGACCCGGACCTGCCCGCATCCCGCCGAGCAGCGCTCGGTGCTGAGCGGGACGCGGGTGCGCGAGCTGCTCGTCCAGGGCGAGCCGCTGCCGGCCGAGTTCACCCGCCCGGAGATCGCCGAGCTGTTGAGGGCGGCGCAG
>PLOF01000130.1 GCA_003142035.1 Candidatus Dormiibacterota bacterium | reverse complement strand
CAGGGGGAGGAGCAGGGCTCGGAGAGCGCGCCCGCCGCTGCGACGGAAGCTCGCCAGCGCGGCCAGGGCCACCAGGGGGATGAGGAGCCGAGCGATCGAGTAGGTGAAGAGGCCGACGCCCAGGGACGCCCCGGCTCCCCACCACCACCCACGACCGCCCTGGCGCGCTTCCGCCAAGCACCAGCAGACGAGGGTGACGCAGAGGACCATCTGGATGTTCCCCTCCATCGTGGTGTGGCTCATCAGGAACACCCACGGCTCCACCCCGATCAGGAGCATCGTCACGAGACTGACGAGGCGCGACCCGGTGAGCACCCAGGCCAGCCGGGCCGCGACCAGGAAGATGGCGATGCCACAGAGCACCGAGGGGAGCCGCACTGTCGCCGAGGTCAGAGGAAGAAAGAGCGTGAGGGGAGCCACCATGTAGGTGGCAATCGGACCCTTGAAGTCCCCGAAGTCCGGGAAGAAGAGGGGGAGATGGTTGCCGTACTGATCCACCCCGAAGTGGGCGATGGTCCAGGCGTTGTAGCCGATGCTCGCCTCGTCGTTGTACAGGCCCGGCGGATCACTGCCCAGGCGGACCAGATAGAGGGCGGCCAGGACGGCGGCGACGCCCACGAAGGTCCAGAGCACGGGGCTGTGCAGGCGATGCCAGGGCCTCACGCGGGTGAGACTGCCGCACAGACGGGTCCAACAGCAGCGCGTTGCTCGATCGTCACCGCCATGTCGCCGCCTCCGGCTACGCTGCACTCGATGCCAGCCGCAACTGCACGAGGTCCTCGGCTCCCCAGTGTCAGCGCGGTGCTCCCCGCCTACAACGAGGAGGCGGTGATCGCGGAGACCCTTCGACGAACCCACGCGGCACTCGCCGGCCTGGGCCTCTCCACCTTCGAGGTCATCGTCGTCGACGATGGCAGCGGCGACTCCACGCGGAGCCGCTGCGAAGAGATGGCGTCCGAGTTGTCCGGCGTCCGGGTGCTGGCGCACCCGGTCAACCGCGGCTATGGTGCCGCCCTCCGCACCGGCTTCGAGGCGGCGCGTTGCGACGCCATCTTCCTGATGGACAGCGACGGCCAGTTCGACCCCGCCGACATCCGGCTGCTGCTGTCCGCTTGGAGCCCAACGGCCGTGGTGTGCGGCTGCCGTGCCGAGCGGAGTGATCCCCTCTTCCGCCGGCTCAACAACCGCGCCTTCTTCGGAATCGTCTCCATCGCCTTCGGGCCCACCGCCCGGGACGTCAACTGCGGATTCAAGCTCTTCCCCCGCGCTCTCGGACGGGGGCTGGGCGCCGAGGGCGCGCTGATCTGCACGGAGCTCCTGCTCAGGGCCCGAGCTCAGGGCCTGCGCATCATCGACGTCCCGGTACCCCACTACCCTCGGCTGACGGGAATTCCGACCGGGGCGCGCCCCGGCGTCATCCTGCGCGCGTTCGGGGAGCTGTGGCGGCTTCGCCGCCGGCTTCACCGCGCACACTCGGCGGCCCGCCGATCGCAAGCGGGCGGCGAGGTCGCTCCCCCCGCCGCGGCGCACCCGGGCAGGGTCTCGTAGGATCGGCTCCGCACCAGGGGGCCGCGCTGCGCCGGCCACCGTGACGCAAGGACGCCCCGCAGAGAGCCTCGGCCCGGCGGCAGCGACCACGCAATGTCCGCGTGATGTCCGTATTCCGCGGATAGCCTGATCACCGTCGCTCCGGGAGGGCTGGGGGCCTGCGGGGAGGAGGCGCGAGGGAGGAGGACGGGTCGTGGCCGAGATCGATTTCGCCGATGGTTTCGATACCTCGGAGCCGCTGGCGTGGGGGCTCACGCCGATCCAGCTGGGCACCGTGGCGGCGGGCGCCGTCTTCGCCTACCTCGCTCTCCAGTGCCCCCTCCCCCGCCTCGTGGCCGTCCCGCTCGCGCTCGTCGCGGCGAGCGCCGGGTTGACCCTGGGGCTGGCACGGCGCGAGGGTCGGACGCTGATCTCCTGGGCCGCCGCGGCGGCGCGCTTCTGGGCCCGACCACGTCGTGGTCTTCTCGTCGTGGTCCAGGCTCCCGACCCGCCGGGCCCGGAGGGGACACCTCGCTCCGCCTGCCGGCAAGTGCCGCTGATCCTCGACCGCGAGGACCGACTCCGGCCCTCCCCCGCCCGGCTGCGGTGGGACAGCGGAGACGAGGTGGAGACGTCCCGCCGCGTGCCCTTCGTGCTCCTCCCAGAGCCGGTCACCCCGTCGGGGGAGCGCGAATCCGAGGTGGTCCCCGCCGGGAATCGTCCCCTCCCGATCCTGGGTGTCGCCGACGCGCCGCTGCTCGAGGTGCCGGTCCGAGGTCTCGGAGCGGGGGCGGCGAGCGGGACCGGGTCGTCGAGCGGCGCGGACCCGGGGTGGGTGGGGATGGGCCATCGGGCGCCCCGAGCCACCCGCCGTCTCACCTTCTTCTCGCTGAGCGGCGGCTCCGGGCGGACGACCCTGGCCGTCGAGGTGGCGGGGCTCCTGGCGGGCCAGTCCGGCCGGGGGAACGCCTGGGGGATGTTGGT
>PLOF01000114.1 GCA_003142035.1 Candidatus Dormiibacterota bacterium | reverse complement strand
GACTGCAACCGCCTCGGCGGCTCTCCACGTCGCGGGCAACCGGTTGGTCGACGCAGCCGGGGCCAGCGTCCTCCTCCACGGTGTCGACATGAGCGGGACCGAGACGACCTGCGCCCAGAACTGGACGACCGATCCGTTCGGCGGTCAGCCGGAGGACGACGCGGCCACCTTCGCCGCCATGCAGTCGTGGGACATCAACGCGGTGCGGGTCCCGCTCAACGAGGACTGCTGGCTCGGCATCAACGGCGTGGAGATCGGCGGGGCCGCCTACCAGAGCGCGATCGTGAAGCTGGTCAACAATCTCCAGGCCGCAGGCTTCTACGTGATCCTGGATCTGCACTGGTCGGCTCCGGGCAGCCAGATCGCGCTCTCGCAGAATCCCGCACCGGACGAGGACCACTCACCGGCCTTCTGGTCGAGCGTAGCCAGCACCTTCGGCTCCGACGGCGGCGTCCTCTTTGACCTCTACAACGAGCCGTACTTCTACTGGACGACCTCAGGAGAGAACCAGTGGCAGTGCCTCTGGCAGGGCTGCACGCTCACCGAGTACGTCACCGGAGGCCAGCCCTACACCGTCAGCACCGACTGGACGACCGCGGGATTTGACCAGCTCACCACCGACATCCGCTCCGCGGGTGCGCCCAACGTGATCATGGCGGGCTGCGTCAACTGGGCAGACGACTGCTCGGAATGGGCCGCGTCCTTTAGCAAGTGGGGGTCGGGGGACGCCAACACGGTGGTCGCCTGGCACACCTACCCCGGTGAGGAGTGCGACACCGCGTCCTGCTGGAACTCGGTGATCGCGCCGCTGTCGGCTGCCCATCCCGTCATCGTCGGTGAGACGGGGGACTCCTCGGCCGGACCGGAGACCTACCTGCCGACCTTCCTGCCCTGGGCGGACGGGCACGGGCTGAGCTACCTGGCCTGGACCTGGAACGCCTGGCAGGACGCCGACGACGTCCTGGTCACCTCCATGACCGCGGGATCGCCGACGGCTGGCGAGGGCGCCTACTACCAGCAGCACCTCCTCTCCCTGGGCTGAAAGGCCCTAACTCTCCCGGCCCAAGATGGGACTGGCGGCCTTGCACGAACGGGCCGTAATGCCCTATACTCCCAAGTATCAAGTCCTAGCTGGGCCGGGAGCGGGTGAGCCGTCAGGTCCAGGTCGCGATCTCGGGGGGGGGTACTTTGACCACAGGACTGGCTTCGCAGCTCGATTGGGCGGGATCGGCCCCGGTCTCTGCGCCTGACCAAGGGGCGCTGGCGGAAGCGCGGACCTGGCTGGCACGGGAGCTCCACGATGGAGCGGTGCAGCACCTGACCGTGATGGTCGTGGAGCTGGAACACCTAAAGCGGGCGTCCGCGTCCGCCGCCCTGGAACGGCTGCAGGCCACCACCCGCAGCGCACTCGACGAACTTCGCCGCCTCCTCTATGAGTTGCGCGACGAGCCGACGACGGAGACCGGCTTCACCGAGTCCATCCGCGAGAGGCTGGAGCAGCTCGCCGTGACCGGCATCGAGGCGGACCTTGTGGTCCATTCCTGGCCTGATGAGCTGCCCTCGCACCAGGCGTGGAACCTCTCCCGCATCGCCTCGGAAGCCCTGACCAACGTTCGGCGCCACAGCGGGGCGAGCCGGGTGACGGTCACCCTCCAGGTGGTCGGCTCCTCTCTGGCAATGACCATCATCGACAACGGCCGCGGCCTGGCGAACCCGGAATCGGGGTTCGGGCTGCGGGGAATGCGCGAACGAGCGCACCTGCTCGACGGTCGCATCACTCTCGACACGCCATCCGAAGGTGGCACGAGGGTGCGCTGCATCGTCCCATTTGGAGAATCCCAGTGATCGCCACGAAGCCCGTACGCGTGCTCATCGCCGACGACCAGACGCTGTTCCGTTCCGGCCTGGCCCGGCTCCTCGGCGACGACCCGCGGGTCACCGTGATCGCCGAGGTGGCCGACGGTGTCGAGGCCGTCCGGCAGTGCCGGGAGCTGGAACCCGACGTCGTGCTGATGGACGTGAAGATGCCCAACCTGGACGGCATCAAGGCCACAGAGCAGATCACCGCGAGCATGCCGGGCGTACCCGTGCTCATCCTCACCACCTTCGAGGCCGACAGCCAGGTCCTGGCCGCGCTCCGTGCCGGCGCGAGCGGCTACGTGCTCAAGGACTCGGAGCCCGAGGCCATCATCTCCAGCATCCTGACCGTGATGTCCGGCGAGCGCGTCATGTCGGGGCCGGTCGCCCAGCGCGTGCTGGGCATGCTGACCGGTGACACCACACCCAAGGACTTCTACGACGGGCTCACCGCCCGTGAGATCGAGATCCTCAAGCTGATCGCGACCGGCTCGGCCAACAAGCAGATCGCCTACAAGCTGTCGATCAGCGAGAAGACCGTCCGCAACCACATCAGCAACATGTACGAGAAGCTGCAGATCTTTGACCGCTCCCAGGCGGTCCTGTACGCGGCACGGAAGGGGCTGGTCCAGCTTTAGCAGGCGCCGGAAAACCTCAGCACGCTGGTCAGGCGCTCCGGCGCGCGGCCCCGGTCAGAGCCCTGGCCAGCAACGAGGCCCTGCGCAGGGCATCAAGGGCGGTGCCCAGGAGCGGGTCCCGGATGTGGATGTCGTGATACGTGGCGAGCCTCGCGCCCCATCGCTCCTTGTAGGCGACGACCTTGGGCGGGCCTCCCGTGATGTCGCACGACGTGCATCCGTGGCGGGCGGCCAGCCGGGCGAGGTCGAGGATGAGCACGCCGAGGGTCGCCGGATGCCGGGCGATCCCATCCGCGTACATCGTGGCGCCCTGCTTGATGGAGACCATGAACCCCTCGATGCGGTCGCCCACGTGGGCCACCCTCAGGAAGGCATCACCGTCGCCCTCGAAGGTCTCCCAGGCTGCCGGGAACAACTCCCGGCGGTAGTGGGGCGGCGCGGCCATGGATCTGCTCAGCACCTCGGCCGTGAGGCCCGCCAGGGCCCCGCTCATCTCCGCGGCCGTCGCCCTCTCGATGCGCAGACCGTCCCGGGTGGCTCGCCGGACCGATCGCGCCCACCGCGCCTCCACCTCGTCCAGCGAGGCGGCATCGGTGGGCATGACGCACGTCGTCCTCGGATGGATGAAGACACCCGCGCCGCGTGCTCGCTCCAGGTCGACCGCCACCTGCGGCGGAAGGCTCAGCACGGCGAAAGCGACGCGCTCCCTGGCGAGCGCCCGGCGGATGGCCAGGAGCTGGGAGGGAAGTCGCTCGCCGCCGCCGCTCATCAGACCGACGTAGGGGAACGGGGTCTGATCGGCTGTCCGCAACGGTCCCCGGCGCCGGACCGGCAGCTGGACGACGGCCTCGATGCCCCCCTCCCCGAAGACCCCGAGGCGAAGCAGGGACGGCCCAAAGCCGGTGGCGAGCATCTCGGCGAAGTCCGGCCGGGTGAACGGCGTGGTGAGATCGGCGTGGCGGCGGTGGAAGTCCCACACGTCTCCGGCGCCGATGGGCTCGACGGCAAGCCGCCGCGCGCGACGCTCCACCTCGGCGCGCTCGGCCGAGCCCTGGGTGGTGGGCGCGGCGGCGATCATTCGAAGAGCGCGAGCGGCTCGTCGGCGAACGCGTAGTCGAGCGCCGCCGGATCGCGGTGCCCGACGACGCGGGCGGGCACCCCCGCGACCACCGCCAGCGGCTCGACATCCCGGGTCACGATCGCCCCGGCGGCGACCACCGCACCCCGGCCGACTCGGACACCGGGGAGGATCATGGCCCGCATGCCGATCCACGCGTAGTCCTCGACGGCCACCGAACGGTGCTGCAGAGGAAATCCGGGAAGGTCGCGCCCGTGGTCGGCGGTGAGCATCACGACCTCCGGTGAGATGCTCACGTGGTCACCGATCCGGAGACCCCCGCGGGTGTCGAGGGTGCAGTCGCGATTGATCCTGGTCCCCACCCCGATCCGTGAGCCGCCGTGCTCCGACTCCCAGGGACCGCCGCGCCGATTCTGCCCGGGGCCGTGGAACCAGACACGCACCCCGAGCTGAACGCTGGAGCCGCGGCCGATGCGGATGCCGATGACGTGGTCGTACCACGCGCGGCGCAGGAAGTAGCTGGGCACCCGGTTGACGATGTGGTTGCTCAGATACCCGAGGGTCTGGGCTCCCACGAACTTGAACGTCCAGGTGAGCCGACGCGGCGAGGCCGACCGGGCCCGGCTGGTGACCGCGGTCATGCCGGCCGTCCGGCCGGCGGGGCCGGCGACGATTGCTCCATGACGGTCACGGCATGGAGGACCCCCAGCAGGCATCCGAAGGCGACGGCGATGCGGAACCACCAGAAGCCCATGTCCGTGTACCCCATGATCACCCAGCCCACGGCGGTGCACGTGGTGACCGTGCCGATCAGGGAGACCTGGCGGTTGGGCGACCTGGCCGCTCGGGTGCCGGCCAGGATGGCGGCGGCGACGAACATCCAGAGCGCCAGCTCTCCGAGCACCCCCATGCGCATCCAGACATAGAGCACGCCGTTGTGGGGGACCCAGGCGATGTTGCTGTCGACGTTGGCGATGTCGACGATGGGGTAGCTGCTGTAGTTGATCGGGACCCCGAAACCGTAACCGATGAGGGGATCCTGCTTGATCATGACCCCCAGGTTGGCGTCCTCGGCCACGCGATACGCGTTCGACTGGGCGTCGCGGGCGTCGGGGGCGATCCCCGAGCGCACCGCCACCGCCACCTCCGCCAGGGTGCCGCTCCCATTCCATTCGACCGGAAGGTAGAGGGCGAAGAACACCAGGCCAACGACGCAGACCCGACGGATCAGCCGGCGCCGCTCGGGGAGGGCGACGTAGGTGAGGACGATCATCACCGCCAGCTCGGCGGCGAGGATCAGGAACGCGTCGCGCCGCGTGTTCCCGATGTCGGCGATGAGCACGAACGGAACCAGCGCGGTCGCCGTCGCCCGCAGCCGGCCCCGCTCACCGTAGAGCCAGAGGCAGAGGGTGAGGACCAGGAAGAGGCTGAAGAAGATGGACTCCTCGTGGGCCAGGATGGCCTCGGGGCGAGGGATCTCATTGCGCGTCTCGAAGTAGATGTACACGCCCTGCAGCGCCTTGAAGCCGCTGCCGATGACGAAGGTCCAGAGCACCGCCTGCACCGCTCGCCGGCTCCGGATCACCTGGGACGCGAAGAGATAGGTGGCCGCGAGGTACACCCACGGCCGGATCTCCCAGAGCGCGGCGGTGGTGTCAGCGCTGCCGCCGCTCTCCATCAGGCCGCGAACCAGGGCGATGACGGCGAGCACCACCATCACGCCAAGGGTGGCGGAGACCTGCGTGCGCGGCACTGTCAGCCTGCGCTCGGTCGCGGCCCGGGTCAGCCAGACGATGAGCAGGATGACCACCGCGATGTCGATCGGGCTCATCACCAGCCCGGAGGCGCCCAGCCCACTCTGCAGGCTGGTCCAGAGCGGGATCTTGTCCGTGAAGGCGTCCAGGCCGGGAATGCCGACCCCATACTCGAACTGCTCGACCATGGTGGAGCAGGCGAGCAGGGTGACCACCCCGGTGGCGGGCTTCCACCACCAGACGAAGGGCAGCGCCAGGACCACCGCCAGGGCGATGGGGAGGTAGGGACGGCCACCGCTCAGGAGGCCGGCGACCAGGCCGAGGAGGATGGCGAGGACGACACCGGCGGCGACCGCGATCCGGACCCGGAGCCGGGCGTTCCGCTCGAAGTCGGCGGCGGAGGGGGTGCCGAGCGCTAGGGCGGTCACGCCTTGCCCAAGCCGATCCAGGCGTAGCCGAGCGCCACGACCGTGACCAGCAGGGCAAGTCCCTGCGCTCGCCGGGTGCGGGCACCGAACCGCAGGCTCACCGCGACCAGGGCCGCGAGGGCCAGCACGGGCCAGGTCACCGGGTGTCGCCCAGTGAGCGCCGCAGCCAGCGCGGGACCGCCGACCGGACGCCGTTGAGGATGACCGGCGGAGGAGCTGCCAGCCGCCCCACCGCCTCCTTCACCTGGGGCATGGGGGCCACACCAGCCCTCACCACCAAGATCGGGGTGGCGCACAGCCGCGCGGCCTCGGCACCGGTGACCGACTCGAGGAGCGGCGGCAGGTCGAACACGGCCACGTCGGCCCACTCCGAGAGCTGCGACAGGATGGTGCTCTCGGCGAGGCGGTTCAGCCCTCGGGGCGCGTCGCCACGCGAGCGGCCGGCGCTCAGCAACCAGACATCGCCGACGATCCGCTGCACGTAGTCCTCGACGCTGTTGTGTCCCTGGACCAGGTCCCGGATCCCCGGTCCCTCGCGCAACCCGAGGCGCTCGTGAAGGGACGGCTGCTCCAGGTCGAGATCGACCAGGACCACCCGGCGCTCGTGATCCAGCCATTCCGCGATGGCGAGCGCGGTCGCGATGCTGGTGCGACCCTCGCCACGCACCGTGCTGGTGACGCCGTAGGTGCCGTGACCATTCTGCCCGATCCGCTGGAGCACCTCGCGCGCTCCCCGGAGCAGCACGGGCGGTACCAGCTGGAGGGCCGCCTGCGCGTCATCCAGCTCCTTGTCACGAGTCGACCCCTGCGAGCGCGCCGCGTGCAGCGCGGAGAGTGGGGCAAGGCGGGAGGGCACAACTTCGCCGGTCACAGTTCATTCCCCCGGAGAGTGCCCGCGGCGGACGGCGGGAAGCGCCCGATGGTGGCGGCCACCTCGAGGCCCAGGGTGCGGCGGATGTCCTCGGCGCGGCGCGAGGTGCGATCCGCGGCCGTCAGGGCGGTGATCAGGAGCACGCTGACGAGAAGCCCCACCACCAGTCCGGCAAGGCCGGTCTCCAGCAGCTTCTTGCTGCTGCTCACCGGGGTGGCGCTGGCCGAGGGAGCGTCAAGGACTTGGAAACCGGTCTGGCTGGCGACGTTGGCCAGGCTCAGCTCGGCCGACTGGTATTGGGAGAGCACGGACTGGTACGAGGTGGTGTCGAGCGTCACCGCCTGGGCCAGCTCGGTAGCGCTGGCGTTGCCCACACCAGTGGCCGGCACCGTGGGATGGGCCGCCAGGTAGGTGGAGAGCTGCTGCTGAGCCTGCTGCAGGGTGGCCTCCGCCTGACCCAGCTGCTGGTCGTAGTACCGGACCGCGACCTGGTCCGTGCTGGTCAGCGCCGCGGTGGTCTGGGATGCGTACTCATCGATCACGGCCTGCGCGGTGCCGGCGGCGACCGAGGGGGAGGGGGCCGTGACCGTGATGTTCACCACCTGGGGCCCCCCGGTCACCACGGTCACCATGTTCGGAAGGTTGTTGGCGATCTGGTCGTCCACCGATCCCTTCGAGCTGCTGAAGAGGTTGGAGAGGAGGGGAACGGCGGCCAGCCCGGTCGACTCCGCGCGAGGATGAGAGGCCAGGTAGGCGGCGAGCGGACCCTTGGCCCCGACCGCGATGGCGAAGGAACGGGTGGTGAGCAGCTCCTCGATCGCGGACTGCTGCAGAGTCGACGGGTCCACGTACTGGTTCGCGGTGTTGGTCGGGCTGTTGCCCGGCACGGTCGCGTCGATGTAGAGACTGCCGGTGGAGGTGTAGGACTTCGGCTGCGACGCCTGGTAACCCCCCGCCACCAAGAGGCAGACGAGGACCGGCAGGATCGCGACCAAGGGGTGACGGAAGAGCGTTTCAAGGAATCTCATGGCCGCTCCAGTGTCGTGCCTGCGTGACTGCCGCACCATGGGAGCAGCACGGATACCGACCCTGAATGTCCCCGCCATGGTGGGCATCTGTCCCGACAGCCGCTCCGCGATCGGGAGTGCCGCAGAGCGGGACCGGTGTCCCGGGCCGACCGGGACCGGCCTCCGGCCCCAGCACCACGTGCCCATCGTGGCCGGGGTGCCGGGGCCTTAAGCTCCTTGCCATTCCCACCACCCCTCCGACCCCCACACCGACGGGCCGAACGCCGGCACCCAAGCTGCCCGCGCAGGCAGGCGCACCGCCATCCCGGATCAGCGTCTGCGTGCCCACCCGCAACCGCGGTGCCACGATCGACGCCGCCCTCGAGAGCCTGAAGCGACTCGACCACGACAGCTACGAGGTCATCGTCGTGGATCAGAGCACCGACGATCTCACCCGGCTGGCCTTCGAGAAGATCGTCGGAGACGACCCCCGCTTCGCGCTCATCCCCTCGACGACGGTCGGCAAGTCGGTTGCCTGCAACGTCGGCCTGGCGGCGGTACGTGGCGGGATCGTGGCCTTCACCGATGACGACTGCGAGGCCCCTCGAGACTGGCTGGACGGCATCGAACGGGGCTTCGCCTCCCATCCGGAGGTGGCGATGATCTGCGGCGGGGTCCGGGCCGCCCCGCACGATCCGGCCGTCGGCGCGATCCCGGCCTTCGTTCCGCATCACATACGGTTGCTCCACTCGCCCTGGCTGGCGTTCAGGGCTCAGGGAATCGGCGCCAACCTCGCCTTCCGGACGGCCGCACTGCGCGGCGCCGGCGCTTTCGACGAGGTCCTCGGCGCGGGGGCGATGCTGCGATCGGGTGAGGACGGCGACATCGCATACCGGTTCCTCCGCGCCGGTCACGGCATCCTCGAGCTGCCCGATCCCGCCGTGCTGCACAGCGGGCTTCGGACCTGGGGCAAGGAGCTGCAGGAGCTGGCGTGGGACGCCGCCTTCTCCGAGGGTGCCATCTACATGAAGCACCTGCGGCTCGGCGATCCGGTGGTCCTCCCCACCTTCATCGTCCGCGGTCTCGTCGGCATGGTGTCGTGGCGCAACCTTCTGCGCCTCCGCCAACCGACCGGTCTGGGGCGGCTCGCCGCCTTTGCTCGAGGAGCGCGAGCGAGTTTCCGCTTCTCCATCGACGCGGACTCTCGACGCTACAGCGGTCCGCGGCGGGAGCGGGTGCGCAGCGCAGCCGGCTGACTCGGCTCAGCTTCTGCTGCCGCTCGGTCGCGGGCGGCGTCGGGGGGCGATGGTGACCACGAGATCCCAGAGCTGGTGCCTCTCGGTGGCGGTGAGCACCCCCAGGAGCCCGGCGAGGAGCGGAAAGGTGATCATCCCCGTCACGATGCCGGCGACCAGGCCGGCGCGCAGGGCCAGGATCACGAGTCCGGCCATCAGGGCCGTGGCGACCGCCGCCCGGAGCAGGCGCACGACCGAGTTGCGTGTGAAGGTGTCCCGGACCAGGACGTAGCCGATGACGGCGAGGACCAGCTCGGTGACGACCATGGCGATGGATGCGCCGATGGCGCCATTGCCCTGAGTGCGCTGGAAGTACGGGATGAGGACGAGGTTCAGGGCGGGGTTGATCAGGCTCGCCAGGGCCATCATCTTGGTCCACACCATCTGCTGATTGCGCGCGATCATGAGCTGGTTGGCCATGATGTTGAGGTACATCGGCGGGACGCAGAGCGCGAGCAGAGCAAAGACGGGAATCGATTCGGTGAAGTCGGGCCCGTAGAGCACCCGGACCAGCGGAGCCGCCACCAGCACCGCCCCGACGCAGACCGGCATGCTGAGGACGAGGACAAGCTCGATGGCCGGTCGCGCCGCCTGGATCAACGACTGAGCGCCGCCCTTGTGGGCGCGCACGAGCTGCGCGAGCCACGCCGTGGAGAGGACGGTGGGGATGAACATGAGGGTCCCGAAGAGCTGCGTCGGGAGTCCATACCAGCCCAGCACCGTGGTCGACGTCATCGCTCCGAGCATCAGCGAGTCGATCCAGAGATAGATGGTGAAGAACGCGACGAAGCTCCAGTACGGGAGGCTGGCGATGAACAGCCGGCGCAGCTCGTGGCGCGTCACCCTCCAGTCGATGTCGAAGTGCGGGCGTGACCAGATCAGCACCAGCACCGTCAGGGCGGCACCGATCACGACGTAGGCCAGGAGCAGGCCGGTGGCCCTGACCCCGAGCAGCACCAAAGCGATGCCGCTCACCGTGGAGAGGGTCTTGCTGAAGATGGTCGAGTAGGTGAGATACCGCATCTTCTCCATGGCCTGGAACCCCGCCGCGATCGGTTCGGAGACCACCGCGAAGACGGTCATGCACCAGCCGAGGAAGACCGCCGTGCCCTCGACCCCGCGGAAGGGGCCCACCAGCGTGATGACCAGGGTCACCGCCAGCGCGGGCAGGCAGAAGATGGCGCGGAGGACGATTCCGGTGCCGATCAGCTGGGGAGCCCGCTCGGGGTTGGCGGCGATCTCGCGGACGAGGAGCGGCCGGAGGCCGAGCCCGACCAGGACGAGGAGGACCCCGGAGGCGGCTAGTCCGAGGGTGTAGATGCCCACCTGCGCCGAGCCCAGCCGCCGCGGCACGATCACGGTCCAGGTGAGGGTCGCGATCCAGGTGACGATCTGACCGACGGTCAGGATCGAGATGCTCCGGGCCAGTTTCACGGTGTTTGGCCGGGGCGCGTCGAACGACTCCGTCACACGTACGGCAGCGACAGCGGGATCCCCCATCCCACCGAGTGTGACGGGGGTTTCGGCGCGGGTGAATGGGCGGATCGCGCCGTCACCGGGACATCGGGGAAGGGCTGCCGGCGCCCGCGGTCACCCGTGCCCGACCGGTTGCGGCGACGGCCGCGGAGCCCGATCAGTGTCCCAGGTGGGCCATCCGGGCGACGTCCGAGCCGGCCTGACGGGCATGGCGCACACCGCTGTACAGGGCCGAGACGCGGCGGGCCGCAGCGGTGCCCCTGACGATCTGGACTCGCTCGAAGGGCACGCTGCGAACGTTCCAGCGAGCCTTCGCCTGGTCCACGCCGAGGGAGAAGTTGACGCCGTGGAGGCCCCGGCCGATCGCGGCCTTGATCGCCTCCACAGTGGCCAGGGTCGCGACGCTGTACCGCCACAGATCCGGGTCGAAGCCGGAGTGATAGAGGTAGAGGACCCCGCCCATCTCCATCTGAAAGCGCACCGCCACGCGCCGGCCGTCGAGCTCCACCACGCCGAGGCTGAGCCGGCCGGCCGCCGCCAGGCGATGAGCCACGCGCCGGACGAACGCCCGCACCGCCGGGTCGGAGAAGTAGTCCGGATGGGGAATCCCCCTGGCCGCTCGGGCGCGGGCGGAGTGCAGCGCGAAGAGGTCGTCGAGCACCGGGTCGAGGCCGGCGACGCCTCGATGCTCGGAGTAGGCAAGGCGCAGATGGTCGCGCGCCGGGGCGTTGTAGGCGCGCCGGATGCTCTCCTTGACGTTGCGTCGCAGCTGGCTGTGAAGCTCCTCCCACGTCCCGCCCAGATCCATGACCAGGACGTCGCGCTGGCCTTCGAGCGCCGCCGTGACCCTCCCGTCCGCCGCGCCGATCGCCTCCTGCCACCAGCCGGATCCCGCGCCCCAGGCGCCGACCTCGATCCAGCTCCATCTCTCCTCGGCGCAGAGCCGGTCGACGACCATCGCCAGGGCGGGGACGGCGTGCTCGGGGTCGACGAGCGCCTCCGCCAGCTCGAACATCTGCCGGTACCGCCGGCGGCGGGGTCCCATCAGCTCGAGCGACGGAGCCCTCAGCCCCGGAGCGGGCAGCCCCTGGTACTCGTGAAAGGGTGCGATCGCCACAGGACCGCTCGACGCCTCGACGACCACCGTCACCAGCCGCCCGCCCCAGAAGCTGCGCCCCCACTCGGAGACCCATTCCCAGCTCAGGAAGGGATTGGTTGTCCGGGCACGGTCCACCAGAGCGCGCCACTCCGGCTCGAGGCGGAGGAAGGCCTCGAGACCGTGGTGACAGGTGGCGACCAGACGAGGTGGAGCGACGGCGACGGTCATCGGCCGCGGTCGCCGCCGACCGGGTGCGCGGTGCCGGCGGATACCGTCACCCTCTCCCGGATCGCCGCGGCCGGCAGGGGGTTGGCCTCCCAGATGCCCCGCAGGCGGCGGCCGGCGGTCGACAGCCCAAACCGCTCCTCGGCCGAGGCGGCCAGCTGCTCGCGGTCCGGGGGGTCGTCCAGGAGCTCCTCGAGAGCATCGGCGAAGGCTCGGGCGTCCATCCCGCCGGCGCAGCGGCCCAGGCGCCCGGCCAGCATCTCGGGGAATGGGTAGACGGGGAGGGTCACGACCGGGGTCCCCTGCAGCGCCGCCTCGACGGCGACGTAGCCCCACTCCTCGAAGAGGCTGGGAAGGAGGAAGGCGTCCGCGTCCCGCATCAGGGCATGGACCTCGGAGGGCGGCAGCGGCCCGCGGCGCCTCACCTCCACTCCGTGCGGGAGGCGGTCCAGGGCGGCATCGAGTCGCTCCGCGTTGCGGCCGACCAGGTCCAGGGCGATCGGCCGCCCCCGGGCGGCGAGCAGACCGACCGCGACGATCGCCAGGGCGATGTGCTTGCGCGGGTGGGCCAGATCTCCGCTGCAGATGAGCAGACGGGAGGTCGGGTCGCCGTCGCGCTGGGCACGCGGCCCGCCGCCGACCGCCCGGCAGGGGGGTGGGCTGTGGACGGCGGGTATCCCGGCCCGGCGGAGCTGCTCGGTGAGGACCAGGGTGGGAGCGACGGCGCAGTCCGCAACGCGGTAGCCGCGGACATCGTTGCGATAGTGGAGAAAGCCCTTGACCGCCAGGCCGGCACTGCGGGGGAAACGCCGGCCGGTGTGCTCCCAGGTGGCGACGGCCCGCCCGATCGGCGCGTGGGGATAGAACCACGCCGCCACGACGACCCGGTCCGCCAGCGGGCGGAGCGCAGCCGCCAGGGCCGGGTGGTTGGCGTGAGCCGCGTCGTAGTGCCCGAGGCGGGGCAGGCCACGGCGGACCGCGGTGCGGAGACGCCGAGCCGCGTAGCCCGGAGACAGCCTCTCCCGTCGCCGCTGCCATGCCGTGGGCGGTCCCAGGCCGAGATCGACGACGCGGACGCCGGTGCCGGCCAGCCTCTGCTCCAGCGTGAGCGCCAGCGCCGCATGGGTGGCAAGGAGGGTCACCTCGACGGACGCGGCGACGGCCGCGGCCGCGACGTGCTCAGCGTAGGTGTTGACCCCACTGATGCCGCCGTCGTGAACCCCGATCACAACTCGAAGGGGCGCCCCCGCCGGGGAACGCGCCTGCTCCTGGTCTCTACTCACGGCTCCCTGCGCTGTCGTGCCCGGGTGACACCGGTGAGGGGTCAGGTGCACCAATCGAGTATGGGCGAGGGGTGAACGCCTGCCTACCGAGACATCTGTCCTACTCCAGATGCCGCCGGGTCCCATGGCGACCCCGGCCCGCGCTGGGCAGAATCGATGCATGCGTTCCAAGCGGCCACCACCGCGGAGATCACCATGTCCGTGACCGAGCGTCGGGTCGCCGCTCTCCCCGGCAGTGTGCGTGCGGCACGGGGCCGGCGGGTCCTCATCGTCTGCCCGGAGGCGCCTTCACCGCCCACCTGGGGCTTCGCCCTGCGCGTCCACCACCTGGCGTCGCGGCTGGCACTGCGGCACCAGGTGACGCTGGTCGCCTACGGGAGCGATGGCGACGGTCGCGACTGGGCGGGCCTTCGCCGCACCCTCCACGCGGTGCATCAGGTACCCCCGCCGGCCGCCCTCGGCTCCCGGCGCCGGCATCAGATGGCGTCGCTCGCGGGCCGCTCCTCGTTCCACCTCAACGCCCTCCACTCGGACGCGATGCAGCGGGAGCTGGACGCCCTCCTCGGGGATGGCGACTTCGACATCGTCCAGGTCGAATCGAGCCAGATGATGTGCTTCCGGTTCTCCGGCGACACCCCTGTGGTCGTCGACGAGCACAACATCGAGTACCAGCTCCTCGCCCGGATGGCCCGGTTCGAAACCTCGTCGGTGCGCCGGCTCTTCGGCCGGGTCGAGGCGTCGAAGGTGCGTCGAGAGGAGGAGCGGACGTGGCTGCGAGCCGACGGCTGCATCGCGACGTCCGCCATCGACGAGGCGGCCGTCCGGAGCACCCGTCCCGGACTGCCAACCGCCGTGGTACCCAATGCCGTGGACACCGATGCCCTCCAGCCCGACGGCTCCCCGGTCGATCCGGAGAGCATCCTCTTCGTCGGCAGCCTCAAGTACCGTCCCAACGCCGACGGCGTGGTCTGGTTCATTGAGAACGTCCTCCCCGGAGTGCGCCGGTCGCGACCGGGCGTGGTGCTCACCGTCGTCGGGGCAGGTCCTCCTTCGCTGCTGCGCAGGCTCGCCCGCCCAGGGGTCATCGTCACCGGCGCGGTCGACGACGTCATCCCCCACCTCCGCCGGGCGAGTGTCGTGGTGGCTCCCCTCCGGGTCGGAGGCGGGACGCGCCTCAAGGTGCTCGAGGGGCTGTCGATGGCAAAGCCGGTCGTCTCCACGACCCTGGGGGCCGAGGGGCTCGACGTTGTTGACGGCGAACAGCTGCTGCTCGCCGACGGCCCCACGGAGATGGCCGGCAGCATCCTTCGCGTGCTCGCGGACCCGAGCCTCGGCCGCCGCCTCGGGGACGCGGGACGAGCCCTGGCCGTGGAGAGATACGGGTGGGCCGGCGCCGCGGCGCGGCTCGAGGCCTTCCATGCCGAAGTCGTCTCCCGGCGCGCGGGAGGGGCGTGAAAATGGCCGCGTACACGACGCCATCCGACGTGGAAAGCCCGCTGGACAGGGAGCCCCGAACCGCGGAGGGCACCCGCGTCCAGGACGACATCGCCGTCATCTTCGACGAGGCCAGCGGCTACTACCGGCACCTGCGCTGGGAGAAGAACCCGGTCGTGCTCCTGGAGAAGGCGCAGACCCACCAGGTCCTGGTCGAGGAGCTGGGGAGCGGGCCGGTCGGGACCGC
>PLOF01000143.1 GCA_003142035.1 Candidatus Dormiibacterota bacterium | reverse complement strand
CCGGCATGACCCGCCGGCCCGGAGGTGCCGGCACCACCGTCGGTGCCCGGCGCACCCGCGGGGCGCGGACCGTGACGATGGCGACGGCGACGGCGCGCCCGCGCGCTCGGCAGCCCGCCCGCGGTGGGCGCCCCCTCGGTCCCGGCCCGGGGCTGCTCACCGTCCGGCCCCGGACCGGCACCGGAAGCGGCCTGCGGCGCCCCTCCATGGCGGCGGCGACGCCGGCGGTGGCGGGCCGGCTGGCCCATCTCCTGCTCCGTGGCCGAGGTTCCGGCGGCGGGGGCGAGCGGCTGGCCGTCAGGACCAAGCGCCGGCGGCACGGATCCGATGACTCCGCCCCGGCGGCGGCGGCGACGCCGGCGCGGCTGGCCTCCGCCCTCCAGGGGATTCGACTCTCCGTCCACCCCGAACGGACGATCCTGCCGGCGCCGCGGCGAGACCACCTCGGAGGCGAGGACGTAGCCGCCGGCCTCGCGAGCAGCCTCGACCAGCACGCCGTACATCGACTCCTCGCCGGACCTCAGGGTGTTGGCATCGCCGATGCAGGCGACCAGCCGCTTGGCCCGGGAGACGGCGACGTTGAGCCGGTTGGGCACGCGCAGGAAGCCGATCCGGCCCCGCTCGTTGGAGCGGACCAGGGAGATGACGACCAGGTCCTCCTCGCGCCCCTCGAAGGAGTCGACGGTGTCGATCTTCACGGAGCGCTTGAACTTGCGGTGTCCCAACGCCTGGCGCAGCCGCTCCACCTGCTCTGCGTACATGGCGATGACGGCCATGCTCAGATCGCTGGGGCAGCGCTCGTCGAGCAGCCGGACCACGTGGGCCGCCACCCGCACCTCGGTCTCGTTGCGCAGCGCGCCACCCGGGCCGCGGCGCTCCCGGCTTCCCCGCATGCCGTCGGTGTCCACGAAGTGGAGGGCGACCGGCAGCGGCTTGCGGGTCACGAATTCGTACGCCTGCACCTCCGGGGCGTCCTGGAGCTGCCCCTCGTACGAGGCGCGCGAGATGTAGGCCGAGATCTGCGGATGCATCCGGTGCTGAATGGTCAGCAGGCACCGGGCCTCGGCGGGAAGGCCGCCGTCCCAGGCCATCTCGAAGAGCGAGGTGTTGATCAGCTCCTCGAGGAAGGGATCGGTCTCGACGATGCCGTAGAGGGAGTCGTCCTCGACCGGGGGCAGCTGCTTGTGGTCACCGACCAGGGCCAGAGCCGAGCCGAGGCGCAGGGCCGGGAGGGACTCGTCGGCGCGCGCCTTGTTGGCCTCGTCGAGGATGACCACGTCGAAGTTCATGTCAGTGATCGCCGAGGTGGCTGCGGTCGCGCAGGTGGCGAAGTAGCAGTTGGCCTCCATCAACCGCGGGTCGTCCTCGTCGTCGCAGCGGAAGCGCTCCACAGCGGGGTGGACGCGCTCGGCCCGGGCTACCCGCACGGCTCGCATTCCTGGGGTGCCGGCGAGCCGCTCCAGGGCGTTGTCGACGGCCAGGTTGGAGTGAGAGGTGATCAGGATCCGCTCGTCGGGATCGGCGGCGAGTCGCCGCTTGACAGCCTCGACGATGACGGTGGTCTTGCCGGTGCCCGGCGGGCCCTGGATGAAGACGGCCTGTCCGGCCTGGAGCCCGGAGAGGAGGGCGACCGCCCGGTCCTGAGGCGGGTTGCCCTGCATCCCCTCGGTGAGCCACCCGCCGGCCTCGGTGTTGGGGACGTAGGCGGGGGAGCGCACGCTGTCGGCGGCGACCAGGAGCTGGGCGAGCAGGCCCACCCCGAAGTCCCGGGTCGCGATCGCGGCCAGCACCGAGCGCTTGGCCTGGTACAGCGACCGGTTGAAGGAGGGGGTGATGTAGCCCTCGGTTCCGGCGTGCTCGAAGGTGCGGGTCGAGACCTCGACGGTGTGCCGCCGGTGGTCGATCCGGGAGACCCGCCCCACGAAGTTGGGCTCGTCCTCCGGCTCCACCAGCACGGCGGCATCGGGCGCCAGGTTGATCGTCTCCCCCTCGGGGACGGAGAACTCGACCTTGGCGATCTCCGGCTGCCTGCGGTCCATCTCGCCGAACTCGCGCCCGCAGGACGGGCACCGGGTGTGCTCCCCGGGCCGCCAGAGTGCCCGGCAGGTCTTGCAGCGCCAGAATTCGCGGGTGGCGACGTAGCGGGTGCGCTGGGTCTGGGCGCGGCCCTTCTCCGCCCCCTCGAGGCGCTCGACCAGCTTCAGGGTGGCGTAGAGGCGCTCGCTCTTCGCGGCCTTGGCGCCGGCCAGGCGCCAATCCAGGATCCGGAAGGTGTCGCTGGCCACCCCGTTGGCGGCGGTCACCACCGGGTGACGGGCGGTCAGGGTGAGGATCTTGGCTCCCTCGGGATGGTCGCTCATCGGCTTGAGGGAGATGATCCGCAGGGCCAGATGGGCGGGGTCGCCGCCCGGATCGGGCTGGGGGACGCACTGGAGGGTCAGGTCGGGGAGTGCCAACCGGACCTGTGGAGGGTCCTCGTCGGTGAAGGAGACGGTCAGATGGCCGAGCTCCGACAGTCGTTCGGCGAAGAGGGCGCGCGGATCAGCGCCGGCGGCGCCGCCGTGTGCAAGTGTGGTGAGCACGACCATGGCGTCGCTCCCATCGGGCACGATGAGATGAAGCCGGTCGAGCGCGAGGTCCGGTGCGATCAGCGGACTGTCAACCTCGATGCGCCGCAGGCTGTGGCTGTGCGGCGTCAGCAGACGTATTCCGGGAAACTTCGGAGGCCCGCGCTCGCGGCTACGACGCGGCGTCTGGCCGGTGTCCGGCCGGGGCAGCGGCTCTCGAAAGCTCCCGCCTCCCGCGACTATACCCGAACCAGTGCCAGTTGCAACAG
>PLOF01000059.1:619-6261 GCA_003142035.1 Candidatus Dormiibacterota bacterium | reverse complement strand
TGTACAGCTCCCAGGGGTCGTACGTGAAGGAGCCGCCGTGGAGGTCGCGCCCGATGTAGACGCCCCGCGAGAAGCCGCGTCCCTCGCAGATGCCGGGATACACGGACTGGAGGTGGGCGGTCGTCGCCCGGTGGAGGACCGCACCGGGGCTGCGCAACGCCGAGAGGGCGGGCATCACCAGATCCCCCGGGCGAGCGGCAGGGTGGCAGCGAAACCGCGGTCGTGCTCGCCGTCCATGCGGCGGAGGTCGAGGCAGGAGAGGGCGGCGTGCTCCTCCGCGCTGCCGCAGGCCCTCTCCATATCGGCGATGGAGGTGACGCTCACCGTGAGGTGGCCGGAGAAGCGGTACTCGGCGTGGCCGTCGGCGAGCTCGGACTCGCGGCGCTCCACCCCCTCGGCCTGGCGCTCCTTGTCGATNNAGGAAGCCGGGCCCGACGGGGACCCGCGGCCACTCGCTGATCCAGTACGACGTGTGAAGGGCGGAGTCCGTCTCGTATCCCCTCCACGACGGCCGGGCGAAGAGGGGCCCGCTCGCCGACACCGGCACGCCCTCGTGTTCGGGGTGGTGGCGGGCGGTGAGTCGGAGCTGGTCGGTCGCGCCGGGGTCCCAGGCCTCGCGCAGCGTCTGGGCAAGCAGGCGCGGTGGCAGCGCCCCCTCGACCTCGATGTCGGCGCCCTGCATCTGGGTCTGGAGGGCGTGGAGCTGGCGGCTCAGTACCTCGCCGGCGCCGGTGTCGCCGCCCCCCGCCTGGCGGATCTGCTGGCCCGCGCTGCGCAGGCTGACCTGGAGAGCTACCAGGACCTGAACCTCCTGCGCCTCGGCGACGGGAGCCGCGTCGTCGAGGAGGGTGAGGTAGCTGCGCACGATCGGGCTGTGCAGATCGAGGGTGCGCTGCTCGGCGAGGTGGCGAGCCAGCGCGTCGGGATCCTCGGCCAGAGTCCGCACCACGAGCTGGAGGGCGGAGATGGGGGTGCCGCGGCGGGCCAGGCTGGCCTGCACGGCCCCCCAGGCCCCCATGCGCCGGCCCTTCTCGCCGGAGTCCGTCAGGGCGAAGGAGGTGCCGCGCACCCGGAGCACGGCGGTCCAGGTGCCCCGCCGTGCGTCCTTGACCACGCCCAGCTCGCCGCGCGGGACGGGGACGGCGAGGATGGTGCAGTCGCGCAGCACCGGGGGAAACGCGGGCTGCTCGGCGAGGACGCGGGCCACGCCGCCCGGCGTGGTGCGCAGCACCTGGCCCCGGCGTGGCTGCGGGGAGCGCCAGGTGCGCCTGCCGTGGAGAACGAAGTGCGCGACGGCGGGCAGCCACTCGTCGAGCGCGCGCCCCGAGATGGGCACGAACGCCGCGGCGGCGGTGAGACCGACGACGAGAAGCAGTGCCAGCATGCCGCCGCCGCTCCCGTGGGCGCCGAGGAGCACGACCATGGCGACGATCGCCCCGGTGCCGAGGATCGAGATCTGACCGAGGCGCACCCCGAGCAGGACGCCGCGCCGGTCGCGCGGGCCGAAGTGATAGCGGATGTCCGTGCTCATGCGGGGCTCCCTTCGTGCTGCGGGGTGGTGGGGCGGGGACGGGTGCGAGCGATGGCGGGCCCGGCGTCCGTTGCCTGGGGGCTACCGCCGGGATCCGCGGAAAAGGCGGCCTGTGGCGCGGGAGCTGGTCCCGCTTCCGGAGCGGGCGGCTGGCCCCCGCCTCCCGGCCCTGCGCCGCCCGACCCGGGACCACCCGCGGGCTGGCCGCCGGTGCCGGCGAGCTTCAGCTGGTCCGGCCCCGACGAGCCGCCCGGGCCGGACCCTGCTCCCGGGGTCGGAACGCCGCCGGAACCCTTGCTGAGGGCGGCGCCCCCGCCCACCGCCTCTGAGGTCCCGCCCGAAGCGACCGCGGCGCCGACCCGCTGGCCGGTCCGGACGGCGGCGGCTCCCGCGCGCTTGCCGAAGCCCGACGCCCCGCCCACCATGCCGGCGACTGCGGTCGCCTCGAGGATGGGGAGGAGGCGGAAGACCGCGAAGGGCGCGATGGCCGCGAGCAGGAAGATGAGGGCGGCGGCAACCAGAGCGCCGAAGTTTCCGGTGGTCATCGACGCGGCCAGCGCCTCCGCCCCCAGGACCAGGACGAAGGCCATGACGAACTTGCTGATGCAGAGCACGAAGAGGGTCTCGGCGCCGCGCTTCAGGGCGTGGTGGGCGCCGGGCCACAGCGAGGCCAGGGCGATGAGGGGAAGGAAGGCGGCGACGATGTAGACGGCGGCGTCGCGGGCCAGGAGCTCGAGGTAGCAGAGCAGGGTGGCGACGATGAGGACCAGGGAGGCGAGCACGGTCAGGAAGTCGGTGCCGAGGTTCGCGGTCGTGAGGTCCAGCGACCACGTCGCGAGGCCGTGCATGCCGCCGACCACCTCCCAGCTCGTCGCCAGGTTGGTGAGGGCGAGGAGCTCTGACACCAGCCAGATCGCGATGAAGGTGACGAAGATCGCGACCGGAAGCCGGACGAAGAGCAGCCGGAGCATGCCCGCGATGTCGCCGCGGATCACCCCCGACATGACCGAGGCGATGACGACCAGCACCATGAGCCAGGCGGCGATGACGACCGAGCCCGGTGGCCCCGTCCGCCCGGATGCGCTGCCGCTCCCGTAATAGGCGCCGAGGAACCACGGAGCGGTGAGGTCGGGGTTGGCCGGGTCGACCGCGAACAGGTCCATGACGTAGGTGGTCGAGGCGGCTGCGCCCTCGGTGATCCAGTTGGCCACCGCGTTGATCGCCGGCCCGAAGATGAGGTTGCTGATGATCCCGCCGCTGCCCGAATAGCGGGGAGAGACAGCCGGCAGCGGCGTGACGCTGGGACTCGCAGTGGGCGACGCCGTGGGTAGCGGCGTGGTGGTGGGACCCGCGGCCGGCGCGGGTGGCGGTGAGGCGGGGTCGGCCCGGACCGCCGCTGGCGAGGCCAGGGCCGCGGTCAGGGCGGCCAGCACCACGAGGAGNNTCACCCGCTCACCTGGGTGCCGAGGGTGTACAGCCACTGGATGAGCGCGGGGGCCGCGCCGATGACGAAGACGCCCAGGAGGGCGCCGAAGACGGAGAGCTTGGCCTTGGACATCTGGTACGAGTTGCCGCTGTGGGAGCTGAAGGCCCAGACGGCGGCGCCTACCACGAGGCCGACCAGGCAGGCGACCAGCGCGGCCCAGCGCACCCCGGCGACCAGGCCGAGGATCTGGTCAGAGCCGGGGAGCTGGCTGGGGTCGGGTGCCGGGTTGATAAAGCTGGGGTCCGAGCTGGTGCCGGTCGCCGCCAGAAAGGGATGGAGAAGCGGGATCAGGTCGGGGAGGATGAGCATGGTGAGCGCCCTCGTGAGTGGCGGATGGATGCGCCCCATCCCACCAGCGGCCGCGTACGAATCGCGTACGAATCCCGGCCGCACCTGCCGGGGTGTCGGTGCGTACGCGCCAGACGCTGCGTACGCGATCAGCCCGCTCCGACGCGATCGCGCGTACAGACGCGATGGTTCGGCGCGTCTGCGCGTACAGCGGCGATTCTCGCGCCGCGATCGCGCGTACAGGCGCGTACGCGGCGTTGAGAATTCTCAGGAAACTGTTACACGCGTTGGCTGAAGAGCGGCTTCGTGATGGGCGCCTACGCAGCAGGGCGGTGCCCCGCGGGATAGCGCAAACGCTGCGTACGCGAATGGACGGACTGCAAGAGGCTCACTGCGACTGCCGGGGTCCCCGCTCGCGCTCGGTCTCTCGGCGGGCCTGCTCGATGGCCTCGCGGGCCGCTTCATCCCGGAATCGCTGGTCGTCCTCCGGTGTGTACCTCACGTCGCTCACAGACCGACGAGAGAGTGACGTGGTCAGGCTGCCCCGAGTCGGGTGACGGGCGGGGGTGCGGGAGTGGATGGGGAGTAGCTCAGCTGGCAGAGCGCCAGCCCCGGACGCGATACAGTGCCCCTGATGACTTCACGTCCCACTCGGCGTCTCGGCGCGCACCACGTCTCCGCCATCGGTTTCGGCGCAATGCAGCTCCCCGGCCCCCGCGTGTTCGGCCCACCCAAAGATCGTGACCAAGCGCTGTCGGTTCTCCGCCGCTCGGTGGAGCTTGGCATCAATCACATCGACACCGCGCAGTACTACGGCCCCGACGTCGCCAACGAGCTGATCTACAGCGCGCTGCACCCGTATCCCTCCGACTTGGTGCTCGTGAGCAAAGTCGGGGCAGGCCGGGACGAAACGGGAGGCTGGCTACCGGCGAACAAACCCGAGGAGCTCCGAGCCGGGGTCGAGGCCAACTTGGCGTCGCTACACGTGGACCAATTGGGTGCTGTCAATTTGCGATCCGGCGAAGCGGGGGAGCCCAATGACCTCTTCGACGCTCAGGTGGGAGCGATGGCCGCCATGCGGGAGGCGGGAATGATCGCCGGGGTTGGTGTGAGCAATGTCTCGCTTGCCCAGCTGGAGCGCGCGCGGTCCATCACCGAGATTGTCTGCGTCCAGAACGCCTACAACCTGCGCGACCGCGGATCCGAACCGGTGCTGGAAGCTTGCGAAGCCGCTGCAATTGCGTTTGTTCCATTTTTCCCACTGGGGTCGGCATTTGGCGCCTCGGTCGACGTCACCGCAGACCAAGCAGTGATCAACGTCGCCCACCGGCTGGACGCAACCCCGGCACAGGTGGCACTGGCATGGCTTCTGGCACGGTCTGCTCAGATTCTCCTCATCCCCGGGACGTCATCGGTGGGGCACTTGGAGGAAAACTTCGCCAGCGCCTCGCTTGTTCTCGACGATCAGGCACTGCACGAGCTCGCCGCCCCGACGCCGGTGCCCGCGACGACATAGGGCTCGCCGCCCTGGGGCGTGACTCCAGGACTAGAACTTCACCCGGTATCTTGGGATGAACGCGCGCCTTCAGGCGCGGTGGCTGGCGTGGGCTCGCTGAGCGAGTTCACCAGCGGCCTCGAAGGTAATGCTTGCGATGCCTACCCGCCTCTATCGTCGCCCGCCGTTGATGCAACCGCCGGGCCCGAGAATCTGGTCCGGCACGGGGCGCCGAGAGGATCTAGGTCGCGCGGCAATCTAGGTTCGTCGGGGAGTGGCCCGAAGCGCTCACCTACTGCCCCTGGCGCGGCCCGCGCTGCCGTTCGGCGTGCAGGCGAGCCTGTTCGGCCGCCTCGCGGGCGAGTTCATCCCGACGCTGCTCCTCGTCCTCCTGCGTGTATCTGGGCGCCCGCACCCCCTGCGGGCCCCGGGGCTTGACGGTGGGGACGTGGTCACCGGGACTCGGTCTGGAGCTGCGAACGATGGGGATGTCGTCGCCGGGGCTGGGCCGGCGACTGCGGACCGACTGGGCCTTCGCGGCCGCAGAGGCGGGCGGAGAAGGGGCAGCCGGCGGGTTGGCGTCATGCGCCCGGGCCCGGACCGCCTCCGGCACGGCATTCGGAGGGGAGGTGGCCGCCGAGGCTGCCACTAGCGCGGCCACGGCTGCGGCAGCCAGGAGCAAGACACCGTTACAACGGCGACCCCGGGCCGGGCCCTGAGGATGGGCGCGTGCGCGACGCGGTGAGCGCCTGCTGTTGGCGACGTGCCCGACGCGCGGCTCGCGCCAGCGCGCCCCGTGCCAGCGCCGCTTGATGACACGGCTCGCAGCGGCAGCCCCAATT
>PLOF01000059.1:0-546 GCA_003142035.1 Candidatus Dormiibacterota bacterium | reverse complement strand
CGGTAGTAGTGGAAACGGCAGAGGCCATGGGCCTCGACCGGCTCCGGGCAGATGCTGCATCGCCGGGGTGGCTCCGGTACTCGACAGGCGCCGACGGCGAGCATCAGATGGCGAACTCGCTGATGGCTCAGCCCGTGCCGCTCACNNCTGCGGGCTGCTTCGGGGGCCAGGCCGGACCCGGCGAGCAGGACGGCCCGGATCTCCAGGGCTTGGATGATCGTCGTGTCGAGCGACCCCACCAGACCATCGGGCAAGCCGTGAGCGTCGTCGGCAGTTAGCTGCCTCGCGGTCTGGCCGAGAGAGCGCGTCCGGGCCAGCAGGGCCCCGATCCGACGCTGGGCGGACAACGGGTCCAGCGGGTGCTGGTCAGGTCTGCTCCGCTCCATGCTCGGTGGCCAGTATTGCCGAGGCGGTGGGGCTGCCGCGCCTGGTCGGGGCGTGCCCTCGAAGCGGCCGCATCCCGGATCCGCCCCCCTGTGGGCGGGCTGCTCTGCTGGGCAGCGTGCTCCGGCCTCGCTCCTGAGCTCCGGGCACCACTGCGTTGGA
>PLOF01000105.1 GCA_003142035.1 Candidatus Dormiibacterota bacterium | reverse complement strand
GCCGTCGTCATCGGCGGCTGATACCCCCCTTTGCTCTCGCCGACGGGTCCTGCGGTCCACCGATCGCAGGGCCCGCTGGCATTCCCACAGGCGAAATGAGAGATGCCTAGGACCCGCACCCTGCTTCGGTTCCTCGCCGCCGCCGCGGTGCTCGCGGCGGGTTCGGCCGTGGTCGGTCGTGCCGCAAGCCTGCCGACCTCCAGCCACACCCTCGGCGCCGTGTCAGCAGCGGTGCCGACCTGCCCCAGCGGGTCGGTGACCGTGGGCACCACCAATGCAGGGGGCAACATCTCCCAGCTCACCCTGACCCTGACGTCCTGCGCAGGCGCCCTCGACGGCGACGTCCTGTACGCGGTGCTCGACGACACGAGCTCGGCGACCCCTTCCATCGGCGACGGGAAGTGCACCCTCACCGGGACGCCGCCGGGCTGCTCGATCACGATGACCGTGACCTACGGCGCGGCGGACAGCTATTCTCTCGAGGTCGTCGCCCGACCCGCCACGACGGGAACGACGTCCTCGAGCGCCGACGGGCTCAGGCTCGTCTCCGACTACCTCACCCTCCGAACATGCGCCACGACCGCCCAGGGCCCGCCCACAACGTGTTAGGCCGTCACCCGGTGGATGGCTCGCCATCAGCCCGGCGGATCACGGAACTGCTCGGCTCCCTGCGCAGACCGGTGAACGTCATCTTCGCGGTGGTACTTGTCGCGGTGGTGTCGGTGTGGTGGGTGGTCCTGAGGCCGACCTCGTTCCTGGGCGGCCCGGCCACCTTCGTCACCGTCAAGGGCACCTCGATGCTGCCCACTCTGAAAACGGGCGATTTCGTGCTGGCCGAGGCCCAGCCGACCTACAAGGTGGGCGACCTGGTCGTGTACCGGGTGCCGCGCGGCCAGATCGGGGCCGGCGACGACCTCATCCACCGGATCGTGGCGGGCAACGCGACGACCGGATTCACCCTGAAGGGTGACAACAACCCCGCCCCCGACCCCTGGATCGTGCCGAGGAGCGACGTCCTCGGGAAGGAGGCACTGGCCGTGCCTGACCTGGGCAACTCGCTCCTCGTCATCCGGAGCCCGCTCTTCGCCGGACTGGTGGCCGCTCTCATCGCGATGTGGCTGGTGATCAGCCCGCCCGGTTGGATGCGCCGGCGCAAGCCGGCGGCTCCCGCCTCGGACGAGGCCCCGTCAGCGGGCCCGGCGGGACGGGTCCGGCCACCCCGCCCAGAGCCATAGCAGGGGGCTGCTAACCCTGCTGCCCCCCCTCCTCCGAGGGCGACGGGGGCGCGGCGACGCGGGGTCCGGTGCGGGTGAGGGCAGGTATCCAGCCTGGCAGGGCCGCCACCGCCAGCAGGGCGGCCGCCAGCGCCACCAGGGCGCCGGTCAGGAGGGCCAGGTCCATGCCGCTGAGGAAGGCGGTTCGCGCCCAGCCGGCGAGCATCTCCCCGGCAATCCCTCCCTCGCGCGCGGCGACGTCGAGCGCACCACCGACCGACCCGAGGATCGTGCTCTCGACGTCAGCCGGAAAGTGGTACGGGGCCAGGGCGGCAACCATCCGGCCCTGGTAGCGCGTCGCGAACTGGCTGCCGATCACGGCAACGCCGAGCGCTCCCCCGATCTGCAGAAAGGCGCTGTTGGTGGCGGCGCCGATCCCGGTATGGTCGGCGGGCAGCGACCCCATGACCGAGGCCGTGACCGACGGGATGACGAGTGCCGCGCCGACGCCGAGCATGATCATCCCGGCGAGGGTCCCCACGTAGGTGGTGGCCACCGTGGCTCCGGAGATCTCCCAGAGCCCACCCGCGATGAGCAGCAGACCCGCTCCCACCACCAGCTTGGCGCCGAATGCCCGATCAAGGAGGCTAGTGAAGGGCGCCACCAGGATGATCGAGCCCGCCGCGGGCAACAGCCGGATCCCCGTCTGGAGGGCGGTGTAGCCGAGGTCGAACTGGAGGAACTGGGTCAGCACGAAGAGGGCCCCGAAGAGCCCAAACATGACCATGCTGACCGACACGACGGCCACCGAGAACTCCCGGCTCCGGAAGAAGCTGAGCCGCAGCATGGGCTGCGACGCGAAGCGCTCCCAGACCGCGAAGCAGACGAGGACGGCGACGCCCGCGATGCCGGCGCCGATCACCGTGGGTGAGGCCCAGCCATGGACCGGCGCGTCGATGATCGCCCAGAGCAGCAACCCCAGCCCGGCGGTGGAGAGCAGCGCACCGAGGACGTCGGGCCGGCCTGCCTGCGGGTTTCTGGAGTTGGGGACGAAGGGGAAGGCCAGGACCAGGGCCACGGCCGCGATGGGCACGTTGATCAGGAAGACCGAGCCCCAGCTGAAGTGCGCCAGGAGCAGGCCCCCGATGATCGGGCCGAGGGCGACCCCCGCTCCGGTGGTCGCCGCCCAGAGGCCAAACGCGCGCTGCCGTTCCCGGGGATCGGTGTACATGCTGGTGATGAGCGCCAGGGTGGAGGGCATGATCAGCGCCCCCCCCACACCCATGCTCGCCCGGGCGGCGATCAGCATGCTCACGGAGCCGGAGAAGGCGGCCCACGTCGAGCAGCCGGCAAAGGCCACCAGCCCGGCGATGAACGTCCACTTGCGCCCAAAGCGGTCGGCCACGCTGCCGGACACCAGCAGCAGACCGGCGAATACCAGGACGTAGGCATCGACGATCCACTGCAGGTCCGTCGAGGTGGCGCCGAGGTCGCGCACCAGCGTCGGGAGGGCGACGTTCAGGACGGTGTTGTCGAGGGTGACGATGAGGAGCGACAGGCAGAGGACACCCAGAGCCATCCAGCGTCGCCCTGGCCTCACCCTCTTCATCCCTCATTAACGCAGTGTGATTTGCGTTAGCATACCCGCCGAACACAAATAAACGCAAGTTCAATAGCGATAAGGCACAAATAACGCAAGGCAAGTAGCGATAAGATGCCCACGATGGAGGTGCAGGCAGCGCGCCAATCCCTGCGCAGGACCGGGGGCAGGAGTGCCCGGGTCCGAGCTGCGGTCATCGAGGCCACCCTGGCCGCCCTCCTCACCCGCGACCTCGACGACCTCTCGATCACCGAGATCGCCCAGCAGGCCGGGGTGCATCCCACGACCATCTACCGCCGGTGGGGCGGCCGGTCGAACCTGGCCCTGGACGCGGTCCTCAGCGGGACCGAGGCGGAGATCCCGCCCCCGGACACGGGCTCCCTTCGCGGCGACCTGCTCGCCGTCATCCGGAGGATCTTCCCCTTCCTCCGCACCCCCCTGGGGCAGCTGCTGGTGCGCCTCGCCCTGCGGCGCGACCTCCCCGAGTACGAAGCCGCGCGGGGCGGCTACTGGGCCCAGCGGTTCCGGGCCGGGGCCGCTCTGTTCGAGCGGGCCAGAGCCCGTGGCGAGCTGCGCGAGGACGTGGACCCCGTCCTCGCCCTGGAGACCCTGGTCGGCCCGATGTACGTGCGCATGCTAATGACCGGGGAACCCCTCGACGACGCCCTCCTGGTGCGTTGCGTGGACCTCGTCCTGGACGGCATCGCGGCACGGCCGCGGTAGAGGCTGGCGCGCAGCCGCACCGACCTCTCCTCCTACAATCCGGGCCATGGGCCGGGACATCCACGTCCGTGTTCGCGGCCTGGGCCCCCGACGCCGGGGGTTGGGCAAGCTGGAGCAGGCGGGGTGAGGGCGGTCGTCCAGCGTGTGCGCCGGGCCCGCGTCCTGGTGGAATCGGGCGGCCAGGAGGCCGACCCGGCCGGCAGAGCTCGCCCGCCTGCTGCCGACGCACCGGAGACCCGGGTGACCGGCGAGATCGGCCCCGGCTTCTGCGTGCTGCTCTCGGTCGGTCCCAGCGACACCGAGGCGACCGCGGACCGGCTCGCCGAACGGGTTGCCCGGTTGCGGATCTGCGCCGACCCGGCGGGAAAGATGAACCTCGACCTCCATCAGACCGGGGGCGAGGTGCTGCTCGTCAGCCAGTTCACCCTGCACGCGGACGCCTCCAGCGGCCACCGCCCGAGCTTCCTCGGAGCGGCCCCGCCCGACCTGGCCCGGCGCCTCTACGAGCGGTTCGGCGCGACCCTGGCGGGCCTCGGACTGCCCATCGCGTACGGCGAGTTCGGCGCCACGATGCAGGTCGAGCTGGTCAACGACGGCCCGGTCACGCTGGTCCTCACCAGCGGAGAGGGCGCCTGGGCCGCCGACGCGGGTTAGGCCCGGACAGCGCTCAGGAGGGGCGGCGGGTCCTGAGCACGGCCAGCTGCTCCTCCTCGCCACCGCTGCCGGCGTAGCGGAGGAGTTCCGGCGGCCGCCCGCCGGTCCCCGCGGGGCTCCGGAAGCGGGACACGCGGAGGCGGAGAGCGGCCACCTCGGAGTCGCGGACTGGTTTGAGCACACCGCCGTCGCGCAGCTCCTGGACCCGGCGGCGGAAGGTGCGCTCACTCCCCTCCGGCCCGCCGTGGAGAGCCACGTAGAGCCGGAGCAGGTCGTCGCCGGTGAAGACCTCGCCGAGCAGCCCGACGGCTCCCGCCACATGCCGGGATTCGGAGCGCAAATGCTCCAGGGCCGCCTTGAGGGCGGCGGAGTCGGGGGCATCGAGCCTCAGGCCCCGGCCGGGGAGGCTCCAGACCGCGGGCCGGGCAGCCTCTGCATAGGGGACGGTGGCGTAGTACCAGGCGGTCACGACTCGGGCGCGGCCACCCGGGGCGTCGTCGAGGCCGACCAGATGGAGGCGGCCTCCCCGCCCCTTGCGGCCTGTCTCCAGCCGCATCCCGGCCTCCTCCACAGCCCGCGCCCCGGCCGCTTCAAAGGTCTCCCGGGCGTCCAGCTCGGCCTTGGGAAGCCCCTGCCGCACGGTGAGGACGTGAAGGGCCCGGTTGGCCGCCGTGTCGGGGCTCGGGTCAAACCCGAATACCGCCACGGTCACCCCCAGGGACGCCTGCGCCTTGGCCATCGCCGAAGAACCTCCGTCGTTTCGGGCGATGATGACACGAACTTGGCGCTGCCGGAGCGTCTTGTGGCGGCTTCGTTGCGGCGGGCGGTCCTGGCCGATCGGCGCCGGAGGCGGCCCGCACTCCCCAAACGGGCGGCGGTGGGCGGAGCAGGACTCGAACCTGCGGCCTTCTCGGTGTAAGCGAGACGCGCTAACCAGCTGCGCCATCCGCCCCGGCCCCCGACTCTACTGCCGCCGACGGAGCGAGGAGCGAGGAGCCGAAAGCTCAATCGCTCCGAGCGGAGGACCCGGCAGTACGCGGAGCGACTATCGGCTGCGGCCCGCGGCCACCTCCCGAACCCCGCCCGCCTCATCGCCCACCAGCACGAGATCGGCCATGCCCAGGAAGAGGCCGTGGCCGACCAGGCCGGGCACCGCGTCCAGCCGGCGGGCCAGACCCGCGGGATCGGAGATCAGATCGAAATGACCGTCGCCCAGCAGGTTGCCCGAGTCGCTGACCTGGGGCCTGCCCTCAGCGTCCGTTCGCAGGCTGAAGGGGGCGCCGCACGCCTCTAGGGCCGCCAGGCTGGCGTCCGATCCGAACTGGAGGATCTCGACGGGGACCGGTCCCCTGAGCTGGGCCACCATCTTGCCGGCGTCGGCGACCACCACGAACCGCCGGGCGGCGACGGCCACCAGCCGCTCCCGAACCTCAGCTCCTCCCCCTCCCTTGATGAGGCGGGACTGCGGGTCGATCAGGTCGGCGCCGTCGACGGCGAGATCGAGCCCCCGGCGGTCGAGCTCCACCAGCTCGATGCCGAGCTCCTCGGCGAGGTGAGCACTCGCCTGGGAGGTCGCGACCGCCTGGAGGCGGAGCCCGGATCGCACCGCCTCCCCGGCCGCCACGATGAACCAGTGGGCGGTGGAGCCGGTGCCGAGGCCGACCCGCATGCCATCGCGCAGCAGCCGGGCGGCGGCCCGCCCCGCCGCCTCCTTGGAACGTTCGGCACTCATGGTCGTCACGGAGCCTAGCAGTCCGGAGCGCCCGTGGCAGCGCGGCCCCCGCCCTGGCGACGAACCGCCCATCGGCAGTACCGGAACCGGCCCCTACCAGGGCGCTGAGGCCCCTGTCAGGAGACGAGCCGACCCTTCAGCCGCATCTCGTCGCGACCCGGCAGGCCGCCGAGCGGCTGGCGCATGAAGCGCTCCTGGGCGGCGAAGATCGCCTCCACCAGATCGGCGGAGTTGGCCTCCGGGGAGACGGCCACCCCGCGGCGCCGCAGCTGGGCCATCACCCGTGGCGGCAGCGGCTGGCCGCGCAGGTTCATCTCCTCGATCTCGATGAGAAGCCCGTCGAGCTCGCAGAGGACCTCACGCCGGCGAGAACGGTAGGTATCCGTCTCGGGAGCCCACTGCAACTGGTTGAGAACACGGTTTCGGACGAAGGTGGCCATGACTGCTCCCTGGAGTGCCGCCTGCCCGGTGGATGATGGGATGTGGGAATGGAGTCATCCGGGTGGTTTGGCCTTCCAAGTTGCGATGGTATCCAAGCGGACGGTGCTTGGCTAGTGGTTTGGCCTCATTGGCTCGGAACTCGTCAGGATCGGCGAGAACTCGACGACCATCCGCCGGAGGGTGGAATCGGCCTCCGACAGCGACCCGCCCAGTGCCGTCGCCAGCGCCATCGCCAGGTCGTGCGCCACCAGCGCGGGGGTGAGATCGGTTGCGCCCTCTCTCTCCATCGAGGTGACCCCGGCGTCCACGATCCCACAGGGGACCACGTGCGCGAACCAGTCAAGGTCATTGCAGACGTTGAGAGCCACCCCGTGCTGGGTGACCCCGCTCGCCAGCTTGACCCCGATGGCGGCCAGCTTGCTCGGACCCACCCAGGCACCGGTGTAGCCGGGCCGGCGGACGGCGGTGACGCCGTGGAGCAGCGCGGTGGCGATCAGCGCCCCCTCGAGCGCCCGGACGTAGGCGATCACATCCCCCCGTCCCGGGACGCCGGGGATCGGGAACGCACCGGCGAGCCGGACGATCGGGTAGGCGACCAGCTGGCCCGGCCCGTGGAAGGTGACCGAGCCCCCCCGGTCGACCTCGACGCACTCCGCTCCGAGCTCGCGGAGAGCCGAGGGACCAGCCCCGAGATGAGTGTCCTCCGCGTTGCGGCCCACCGTGTAGACGGGTGGGTGCTCGAGGAGGAGGACGCAATCGTCGATCTCCTCCGCCGCCCGGGCCGCTGCCAGCCGCCGCTGCAGCTGCCAGGCCTCCTGGTAGGGGACGGTTCCCAGCCAGAGCCGGCGCAGGGGTCGGGAGACCTCGGCGATCGGGCCCGGCCGCCCCGGGCCCACGCTGCCCCGCGCGCCCGGCGAGACGCCCATCCCCGCTCAGACCGCCGCGGCGGCCACCACCTGGCCGGCGGCGTGATAGCTGGAGCGGACCAGCGGCCCCGATTCCACGTGGGCAAAGCCGAGATCGAGGCCATAGGCCCTCAGCTCGGCGAACTCATCCGGGTGCCAGAAGCGGATCAGCGGGTGGTGCTTGAGCGACGGCCGGAGGTACTGGCCGATGGTGACGATCTCGACCTGGTGCTCGCGGAGGTCGCGGAGCAGCTGGTGCACCTCGTTGACATCCTCCCCCAGACCGACCATCAGCCCGCTCTTTGTCCGCAGCCCGGGTGCCATCTCCTTGGCGGCGCGGAGCACGGAGAGCGAGCGCCCGTACCCGGACTTGGGCCGCACCCTGGGATAGAGGCGAGCCACCGTCTCCATGTTGTGGTTGAAGATCTCCGGTTCCTCGGCGACCACGGCCCGCACCGCGTCGAGGTCACCCTGAAAGTCGGGGGTCAGCACCTCCACGGTCGTCCCCGGCGCCCGGCTCCGGATCTCCCGGATGGTGGCGGCAAAGATCGAGGCACCCCCGTCGGGCAGGTCGTCGCGGTCGACGGAGGTCACCACCGCGTGGCGCAGACCCATCCGGGCGACGGCCTCCCCCACCCGTCGCGGCTCATCCGCGTCGACGTCGCCGCCCCGGCGGCCACTCTTCACGGCGCAGAAGGCGCAGGCGCGGGTGCAGGTGTCACCCAGGATCATGAAGGTGGCGGTGCCGGAGTTCCAGCACTCGCCGAGATTGGGGCAGCGCGCCTCCTCGCAGACCGTGACCAGCTGCTTCTCGCGCATCAACGAGGAGACCTCGGTGACGCCGGCACCGACGGGGGCTCGGACGATGAGCCAGGGCGGGCGCCGATCCACCCCCTCGGGGAGGAGCCGCTGCCAGGTCGGCCGGTGGTCGGGGCTCCGGGCCGGAGCGGTCGGGCTGCCAACGGGCACGAGCGGGATCTGCTGCATGGCCTGACCGCCACGTTACCCCACGCGGCCCGTCGCGCGGCTGCCCCTCATCTCACAGGGGCTCGCCGCCCCTCAGGGGGGCTCTCGCCCCCCTTCGGCGCGCAGACGATGCGCGCCTACCCCCGCGGAGCCGCGCTCGGCTCACCCCGCCATCAAAGCACTCTGCCACCCCAACGCCGAAGCGCACAATCCCGGGTCATGGCCACTCTCGGCGTCCCCGTCAACGAGCCCGTCCGGGCCTACCCGGCCGGCTCGGCCGAGCGGGCTCACCTTCGTAGAGCCCTGGCCAGGCTTCAGACGTCACCCCGGGCCCTGCCGATGCACATCGGCGGACTGCCAGTCGAGGGCTCCGGCGCCAGCTTCACGGTGCGCGCACCGCACCGGCACGCCCAGGAGCTGGGGCACCTCCACCAGGCGACGGTGGCGGATGTGGAGGGCGCCGTCGACGCCGCCCTCGTGGCCGGCCGGGACTGGTCGCACACCACCCTCGAGGAGCGTGCCGCGGTCTTCCTCCGTGCCGCCGAGCTGCTCTCCGGGCCCTGGCGCGACCGGGTCAACGCGGCGACCATCCTGGGCCAGAGCAAATCCGTCCAGCAGGCCGAGATCGACGCCGCCTGCGAGCTGATCGACTTCTGGCGGTTCAACGTCCACTACGCCTTCCAGCTCCGGGAGGATCAGCCGATCAGCCCGACGGGGGTCTGGAACCGGACCGAGCTGCGCCCCCTGGAAGGGTTCGTGGTCGCGATCACCCCCTTCAACTTCACGTCGATCGCGGGCAACCTGCCGACGGCGCCCGCGCTGATGGGCAACGTGGTGGTCTGGAAGCCGTCGGTGACCTCAATGCTGGCGGCCAGCGCCATCATCGAAGTGCTCGAGGAGGCTGGCCTGCCTCCCGGGGTCATCAACATGGTGACCGGCCACGGTGCCGGCGCCCTCGACGCCGCCATCTCCCACCCCGGCCTGGCGGGAATCCACTTCACCGGCTCGACCGAGACCTTCCAGGGGCTCTGGCGCCAGGTCGCCGGCAACCTCGGCAACTACCGCACCTACCCACGGCTGGTCGGCGAGACCGGGGGCAAGGACTTTGTCCTCGCCCATGAGAGCGCCTCCCCGGAGGCCCTGCTGGTCGGCCTGCTGCGCGGCGCCTTCGAGTATCAGGGCCAGAAGTGCTCGGCGGCCTCCCGCGCCTACATCCCCCGCCGCCTCTGGGAGGAGCTGCGGGGACCGCTCGCCCAGGAGACGGAGGCGATCCCGATGGGCGACCCCTCCGACTTTTCCAACTTCATGGGGGCGGTCATCGACGAGCGCGCCTTCCGCAAGCACGAGGCGGCGCTGCGAGCCGCCGCCCAGGACCCCGCCCTCGAGATCGTCGCCGGCGGCACCTGCGACGCCAGCACCGGCTGGTTTGTCCGGCCCACGATCATCGCCACCGAGGATCCCCACCACCCGTTGCTGGAGCGGGAGCTGTTCGGTCCCATCCTCACCGTCCACCCCTACGACGGCGACTGGGAGACGGTGCTCCGGCTGGTCGACGAGACCTCCCCGTACGCGCTGACCGGCGCGATCTTCGCGACCGATCGGCGCGCGATCGAGACCGGGATGCGCGCGCTGCGCCACGCGGCGGGCAACTTCTACGTCAACGACAAGCCGACCGGGGCGGTGGTGGGCCAGCAGCCCTTTGGTGGCGCCCGCCAGAGCGGCACCAACGACAAGGCCGGATCGGCCCTCAACCTGCTGCGCTGGGCGTCGCCTCGATCCCTCAAGGAGACCTTCGTCCCCGCCACCGACTGGCGGTATCCCCACATGGAGCCGGACTGATCACCTGAGCGAGCGGCGGACGTACTCCTCGAAGGTGGTGGGCGGGCGGCCGAGCAGCCAGCCGAGGACGTTGGGGTTGCCGGTGATCCCGTACCGCCCGTAGTGGTCGAAGAGCCGGCCCATGGCGTCGCGCCGCCAGTCGTCCTCCTCGGAGGGCGGCGCATCCGGCGCACCGGACGTAGCTCCGACGGCGAACGCGCGGGGCACCGGAACCTGCTCGGCGGTCACCGGGCGACCGGAGACCGCGGCGAGGGTGGCGGCGAGCCGGTGCGTGGTGACGTAGTCGTCGCCGCACAGCTCGTAGGTGGCGTACTGGTGCTTGGCCTCGGTGACGACCAGCGCCGCGACCTCGGTGACGTCCTCAAGGTCCACGTGCGCGAGCGGGGTGTCGAGCGCGTACGGCTGGGTCAGCACGCCCCGCTCCACCACCCGCGTCACGTTGATGTTCTGCATGTAGTGCATCGGCTGCAGGATGGTGAAGGGGATGCGGGAGAGCAGCACCATCCTCTCGACCGCGAGCTTGGCCTGATGGTTGAGCAGCGGCTCGAGCTGGGGATGGGTCACGGAGAACTGCACGAAGTGGGCCACGCCCGCACGGCGGGAGGCCGCGACGACCGCATGCCCCATCTCGGCCTCGCGCGGATGCATCGGCGGCCCGATGTGGATCACGGCCTCGACACCGTCGACCGCAGCCGCCACCGCGCGGGGGTCGAGCATGTCCCCCACGATCGTCTCGGCGGCCCCGAGGTCGGTGAGCCGCTCCACCTCAGAGGTGACGTCGAAGGCCCGCACCGTGTGTCCCTTCCGGACGAGAGCGGGGATGAGGCTGCGGCCGGTGCGCCCGGCGGCGGCGGTGACCAGGATCACGTCGCCGGCCCGCGGTCGGGGGACGCCGTCTGTCCCGCCGCGCCGCCGCCCCAGCCGGGCCGAGCCGGCATCGGCCGGGCGAGACCGCCGGCCCAGGGGTCGTCGCTGCCCGGGGAGATGGGCCGGGGCGGGTCCCCGACCATCAGGTGAGCCTCCCCGCTCTCGATGGCGAAGGCGATGGCCGTGGCGACCAGCTCGGGCGGGTCGGCGGGGAACCGGCGCGGCCCGCCGGCGAAGTGCCCGGCGCGAAGGCTCTGGTGAAACTCGGTGTCAGTCACCGACGGGTAGACCACGGAGACGGCGACCCCGGCGTCGGCGAACTCGATCCGTCCGATCTGAGAGAGGAGGTTGAGCGCCGCCTTGGTGGCAGAGTAGCCGCCCAGACCGGGGAAGAGCCGCAGCGACGTCGCGGAGCTCACGTTGACGATGGCGCCGCCACCCTGGGCGCGCATCGAGGGAATCACCGCCTGCATGGCGATCAGCGGAGCGATCACGTTCAGCTCGAAGACGGCGCGGAGGTCGTCGGCCCTGAGCTCCAGGAGGGGCACGTGAAGCCCCTGGCCGGCATTGTTGACCAGGATGTCGACCCGCCCGTGGACATCCAGGCAGCGTTCCACCAGGTGCCCCAGCTGGGCCGGGTCGGTGACGTCGGTGGGAACGGCCATGGCTCCGGGCAACTCGGCGGCCAGCCCCTCCAGCCGGTCGGCCCGCCGGGCGGCGAGCACCACGCGCGCTCCGCGCCCCGCCAGCAGGCGGGCGGTGGCGGCACCGATGCCCGACGAGGCTCCGGTCACGATCGCCACGGAACCGTCGATCTTGATCAAATCTTGAATGCTCCGCCGGAGGAGAGGCCGACCAGGTAGACCACCAGGATGATCAGGACCACCGTCAAGACCAGCCCGGCGTACCACCGCCAGCCGTGAACCCGCATCAGAGGAGAGTAGCGCCCTCGTCCAAGCCTTCGAGCTGCGCCCTGACGTCCTGGAGGAAGCGGGCCGCCTGGAGGCCGTCGTTGATCCGATGATCAAAGCTGAGACCGAGATTCATGATCGGTCGGATCGCGATCATGTCGTCAACCACGACCGCGCGCTTGACCACCGCGTCCATGGTGAGGATCGCCGCCTGGGGCTGGTTGATGATGGCCTGGGTCATCACCGTCCCCAGTGCCCCGGTGTTGTTGAGGGTGAAGGTGCCGCCCTGGATCTCGTCGAGCTTGAGCCGGTTGGCGCGGGCCCGGTTGCCGAGATCGGCCATCGCCTGGGCCAGGCCGGCGATGCTCAGGCGGTCGGCGTTGCGCAGCACCGGCACCACCAGGTTTTCCTCGAGCGCGACGGCGATGCCAAGGTGGATGTCGTGCTTGAGGACGAGCCCGGCCTCGCTCCACTGGGCATTGAGGGTGGGCCGGCGCCGCAGCGCCTCGACCACCGCCCGGGCCACGAAGGGGAGGTAGGTGAGGGAGATCCCATAGCGCTCGCGGAAGGCTGCCTTGCCCGCCTCGCGCAGCCGCACCACCCGGGACATGTCGACCTCGACCATCAGCCAGGCGTGAGGCGAGGTCTGGCGACTGCGGACCATGTGGTCGGCGATCGCCCGCCGGACCGACGTCATCGGCAGCAGCTGGTCGCCCTCCTCCGCCGATGCGGAGAGCGACGGCGGCGCGGTGGCAGCCGCGGGGACGGCCGCAGCCACCGGGGCGGGGGCAGCGGGGACCGGAGCGATTGCCGGTGCCGCCGGCACAGCCGGTCCGGCGGCGCGGGCGGCCTCGTCACGCCTCTGGACGTGGTCCAGGACGTCCTTCTTGGTGACCCTGCCGCCGATGCCGCTCCCCTGGATCAGGGAGAGGTCGACCCCCTGCTCGCGTGCGAGCATCCGCACCGCGGGGGTCACGTGCTGATGGGCGGCGCCGTCGGTGTCGGCGTCGGCGCTCGCCGCCGGGGAGATCGCGGGAGCGGACGGAACCGGTGCGGCGGCGGCAGGCGCGAGAGGCGCCGTGGCCGGCGCGAGAGGCACCATGGCGGGCGGGGGGGCGGCTGCGACGGCGGCTGTCGCCGCGACGGGCTGGACCTCGCGAACCGGCGGCACCGCCTCGACGGCAATCGCTGGGACAGCGACCACCGGCTGCTCGGCGGCGGGCGCCGCGGGAGCCGCGACCGGCACCTCGGGCGAGGCCCCGGCACCCTGCTCGATGGTGCAGATCGGCTGCCCGACGCTGACCACCGATCCCTCCGGGGCGATGATCTCGCCGAAGATGCCGTCGGCGGGGGCGGGGATCTCGGCGTTGACCTTGTCGCTCGCCACCTCGGCGATCGACTCGTAGCGGGCCACCGGCTCGCCGGGCTGCTTGAGCCAGCGGGCGATGGTGCCCTCGGTGACCGACTCACCGAGCTGAGGCATGCTGACCGTCAGTGCCACAGGTTGAGCTCCCTCGCTAGGTGTAAGGAGATGGTTCAGTACTCCGCGAGGCTGCGGAGCTTGCTCTCAAGCTTATCGACGTCCACCAGGTAGGCGTCCTCCAGGGGCTTGGCGAAGGGCATCGCGGGAACCTCGGGCCCGCCGATGCGCATCACCGGAGCATCAAGGTACTCGAAACACTCCTCAGCGACGATGGCGCTGACCTCGCTGCTCACCGAGACGGCCAGGTTGGCCTCCTGGGCGATCAGCACCTTGCCACACCTCCGGGCGCTCTCCACGATCCCCTGGCGGTCGAGGGGTCGGAGGGAGCGGAGGTCGACCACCGAGACGGAGAAGCCATCGGGAGCCAGCCGCTCGGCGGCCTGGACGGCGGTGTCGACCATCAGGCCATAGCTGAAGACGACGATGTCGCGGCCCTCGCGAACCACCCGGACACGGTCGAGGGGGACGGTGTACTCGTGATCGGGGACCTCGCCCCGGATCAACCGATACGCCTTCTTGTGCTCAAAGTAGAGGACGGGGTCGGGGTCGCGGATCGCCGCCACCAGCATCCCCTTGGCGTCGTAGGGGTTGGAGGGCACCACCACCCGCAGGCCGGGCACGTGGCAGAACATCGCCTCCAGCGACTGGGAGTGGTAAAGGGCCCCGTGGACACCGCCGCCGAACGGGGCGCGGATCACGAGCGGCATGTTCCAATCGTCGTTGCTGCGGTAGCGGATCTTGGCGGCCTCGCTGACGATCTGATCGACTCCCGGCAGGATGAAGTCCTGGAACTGGATCTCGGCGATGGGGCGCATGCCGTTGAAGGCGGCGCCGATGCAGACGCCGACGATGCACGACTCGGCGAGCGGTGAGTCCATCACCCGCCATTCCCCGAACTCGCGCTGCAATCCCTCGGTGACCCCGAAGACGCCACCCTTGGCCCCGACGTCCTCGCCGAAGACCATGACCCGGTCGTCGCGCCGCATCTCGTCACGCATCCCCTCCCGGATCGCCTCCAGGTAGGTCTTGACGGCCATCAGGCTTCCCCCAGAACGTGGAGAAGGACGCTCTCCGGCTCCGGATCGGGCGCCTCCTCCGCCTCGGCGGTGGCGACGTCGAGCTCGGCCAGCAGCTCGGCCCGCATCGCCTCCTCGTCCCTCGCCGAGAGCACCCCCTGCTCGTCGAGTCGGGCGGCGAAGCAGCCCACACAGTCATGGGCCCGATCGTTCGCCAGAGCCTCGGCGCTGCGGTAGCGGCGCTGATCGTCGTCGGAACTGTGCGAGGTGAGGCGCGGCACCTTGGCGTCGATCAGGGTCGGCCCGTGGCCGGCCCGGGCTCGGGCGACCGCCTCGCCGCACGCCAGGTAGCTGGCCACGGGGTCGCTGCCGTCCACCACCACTCCGGGGATGCCGTAGCCCGCGGCGCGGTCGGAGACGTCGGCGGTGGGCATCTGCTGGGTGGTCGGCACGCTGATGGCGAGGCCGTTGTCCTCGACCACGAAGACCACCGCGAGGCGGTGGGTGGCCGCGAAGTTGAGGGCCTCGTGGAAGTCGCCCTCGCTGGTCGCCCCCTCCCCCGTGGTCACCACCGTGACCGCATCCTCCCCCCGGATCTTGGAGGCGAGCGCGATCCCGGCGGCGTGGATGAACTGGGTGGCGACCACCGAGCCGGTGGTGATGATCTGGAGCCTCCGGCAGCCGAAGTGGGCGGGCATCTGGCGGCCGCCGGTGTTGGGGTCGTCGGCCTTGGCCAGGGCCGCGAGCAGCTGGTCGCGCGGGGTCATCCCGAGCACCAGCGTGAGGGCCAGGTCCCGGTAGTAGGGAGCTACCCAGTCGTGACCGGGACGGACGTGCATGCCCAGCGCCACCTGGATGGCCTCCTGGCCCATCCCCGAAACCCAGAAGCGGGCCAGCCCCTGGCGGTTGAGCAGCCAGATCCGCTCGTCGAGCATCCGGGAGCGGAGCATGTGCCGGTACATGGCCCGCAGGGTGTCGGCGTCGATGCCGGCGATCGATCGCGCGGCCCGGTTGGCGACGACCACTCTCTCTCCTTGGTCAGGCTCCCCACCTGACGAACGCAGCTTCCGATGCGGTTGACGCGCCCTTCGCGGGGCGAGGACCGTGACATCTATCGAAGCCGTTGCGGAGCGCACGGTTTCGAGGGCTCAGATGTGGATCGCCTCGCCCGAGGCCGCGAGCGCGGCCTCCATGAGGATCTCGCTGACGGTGGGATGGGGGGCGATGGCCCGGCCCATCTCGAAGGGGGTGGCCTCCAGCAGGCCACCGAGGGCCGCGGCGTAGATCAGCTCGGTGACCTCGGCGCCGATCATGTGGACCCCGAGGACGGTGCCATCGGCGCCTGCCACGATCTTGCAGAAGCCGCGCTCGCCCCAGATGATCGAACGCCCGTTGGCGGTGAGCGGGAACACTCCGACGCTGACCTCGTGGCCGGCCTGGCGCGCCTCTTCCTCGGAGAGGCCGAGCGAGGCGATCTGGGGGGTGCAATAGGTGGTCCGGGGGATCAGCAGGGGGTCCAGGGGATGGGGGTGGCGGCCGGCGATCACCTCGGCGGCGATGATCCCCTCGTGGCTGCCCTTGTGGGCCAGGAGAAAGCCGCCGATCACGTCGCCGATGGCGTAGACGCCGTCCTGGGCGGTGCGCAGATCGGCGCCGGCACGGATGAATCCGCGCTCCAGCTCGACCGTGGTGGTCTCCAGGCCGATCCCCTCGGTGTTGGGGGAGCGCCCGATGGCGACCAGGAGCACCTCGGCCGAGATCCTCTCCTCCTCGCCACCGTGAGCGACGGTGACGGACACGCCACCCTCATCGCGGCGGATGGAGCCGAGGTCCAGCCTGGCCCCGACCAGGCAGTGGATGCCGCGCGCCTCAAAGTGCTTGCCCAGCTCGACGCCGATCGCCCGGTCCTCCAGCGGAACCAGACGATCGAGCATCTCGACCACGGTCACCTCGGCCCCGCAGCTGCGCCAGAAGGAGGCGAACTCGACACCCACCGCGCCGGCCCCGAGCACGATCGCCGAGGCGGGGACGTGGTCGAGGGCGAGAGCGTGGTCGGAGGTCAGCACCGCCCGGCCGTCGGGCTCCGCGCCCGGGACCTGCTTGGGGCGGGACCCGGTGGCGATCACGACCGCCCCGGCCTCCACCAGGACGTCGCCGCTCTGTCCGCCGCCCACCCGCACCTGGCGCGGGCCGTCCAGCCGTCCCCGGCCGCGGACAACCTCGATGTGATGCTTCTTCATCAGGAACTCCACCCCCCGGTGGAGCTGGGAGACGACCTGGTCCCGGTTCTTCCCCACCTGGGCGTAGTCCAGCTCGATCCCGCTGACCCTCACCCCGAGGCGAGCGCCCTGGCGCGCCTGGTCAAGGACAAAGGCCGACTGGAGCAGCGCCTTGGTGGGGATGCAGCCACGATGGAGGCAGGTACCGCCGAGCTTGTCCTCCTCCACCACGGCGGTGGTGAGGCCGAGCTGGGCAGCGCGGATGGCGCCCACGTACCCACCCATGCCCCCACCGAGAAAGACGACATCAAAGCTACTCGCCATCGTCTCGGCAGTATATTCAGGCGGACGTGAGCGACCACCGATGAGCCCCGTGGTGATCGTGCTGGTCGTGGCCGGCCTGGTCGTCGGCGTCAGCGTCGGCTATGACGCCGAGCGCTGGGGACGCAACATCAACGGCTGGAGCCTGGCCGGAGCCGTCTTCAGCGTGGTCGCTCTCGGAGCCTGGCTGGCGGTGCGTCACCGGGAGGCACAGCGCCGCCGGGCCGCCGCTCTGCCGCTGCCGCCGGGCATGTGGCGCTGGCTCCGGCAGCGGCGCCACCCGGACCCCGCCGCGACCGCCTGATCTGAATCGGTCTGAGCCGCCCGCTACCCTCGAGCGATCGCCAGAGCCGCCTGCAGCTGGGGGTCCTGAGAGGGAGCCGCGGATTCCGCCTCGAGGGTGAAGAGGTCACGGGGGCTCGGCAGGCTCACCACGTGGTTGGGGGTGATCCCGGTGCCGTCGATGCTCTCCCCGTCGGGCCCGTACCACTTCTCGACGGTGAGGTGGAGATCGCTGCCATCGGGCAGCGGGAAGTCGAGCTGCACCGATCCCTTGCCGTAGGTGGTCGTCCCGACCACGGTGGCCCGGTGGTCGTCGCGGAGCGCGGCGGTGACGATCTCGGAGGCTGAGGCACTGCCGCCGTTGACCAGCACCACGAGGGGGATGGCGGGGGCGAGACCGCCTGATTGGATCTGATCGTGGATCACCGTCTGGGCGGTCGTGGGCTGCCCCTGGAGGTCCATCCGGCCGCGCCGCACGACGACGTCCTGGTCGCTGCCCCGGCGGGTGAGGAACTGGCTGGCGAGCGTCACCGCCGAGGTGACGTACCCACCGCCATTGCCGCGGAGGTCGAGCACCACTGCCGTCGCCCCGCCGGCCAGCCCCCTCTTCAGCGCGACCACCGCGGCCTGACCGGTGTCCTCCCCGAAGCTGGTCACCTGGAGGTCGAGGACGCTGCCGAACATCCGGCTGTAAACGGTGGGGACCTGGAGGTTCTTGCGGGTGACGATGAAGGCGAGCTGCGCGGCCCCGCGGTCGACGGTGAGGGTGACCGCCGTCCCCGCCGCGCCGTCGATGAGGTTGGAGAGCTCGGAGAACTGGTCATCCAGGCTGGTACCGAGGCTCGACACGCGGGTCGCACCCACCGCCACCAGCACGTCGCCGTTGCGCAGCCCCGCCTGCTCGGCCGGCTGACCATGGAGCACGTCCTCCACCGCCAGCTCGGTGGGATCCTGCCCGCCGGCGCAGACGGTCGCACCCGCGCACATCTCCTCGATGGAGACCCCGATGCTGCCGCTGCGGTCCTGATTGACGGCCGCGCTGAACTGCCGGTACTCGCTCTTGGTGAAGTAGGTGCTGAAGCGATCGTCGTAGGTGCTGTCGATCGCCTGCACCAGAGCCGCCTCGCTCGCGTCGGTACCGACACTGCCCGGCACGCCGCGGAGCACGTAGTTGTTCTCGATGTCCTTCCAGGCGACCTGCAGCGAGGTCTCATCGAGGCCTCCGAAGCGCGGGTAGAGGGAGGCGAGGGCGCTGCCGAAGGGGAGATTGCCGAGGTTGGCGACCAGCAGCCCGCCGAGGTACAGGCAGAGCACGCCGACCACCGCATGGCTCCAGAAGCCGGCGTGGGGACGGGGAAGCCGGCGTCGCCCACCAGACGGCGCCGGGCTCTCGGTCATTGGCAGAGGCCGGTGACGCCCAGGGCGGAAATGGGCGTCACCGTCACGCGTGGAGGAACCGGCGGACTCCCAAAAAGCTGCCGAAGCCGCCGAGGACGGCTCCGAAGGCTAGCAGCAGCAACACCATCGCGGTCAGGTACCGGCCGTCGAAGGTCACTCCGAGAAAGGCCTGGGTGTTGGCCTGGCTCAGCACGAACCGGTAAGCGACGGCGACCGCCGTCGCCCCGATGGCCGCCGCCAGGACACCTCCGAAAACACCCTCCAGGATGAAGGGCCAGCGCACGAACCAGTCACCCGCCCCCACCAGCTTCATGATCTCGATCTCGGTCCGCCGGATGTACACGGCCGTCCTGATGGTGTTCATGATGATCACGAGGCTGATCACCGCGAGGACCACGGAGAGGGCGCTGCCGACCCACACCGTCACGGTGATCACGCTTTGGAGCCGGGGGATGACTCCAGGGCTGTAGTCGGTGGCGGACCCGCTGCTGGTGTCGACGATGGGGAGTGCCTTCGCCACGGTGTTGAGCTGGCTCAGGTCACCGAGGGTCCGCACGTGCAGGTCGATCGACGCCGGCAGCGGGTTGGTGCCGAGCGTGTTGATGGCCGGCTGCAGTTGAAGGCCCCGCTGCTGGGCGGCGACGACCGCCTGGTCCTTGCTGGTGAACGCGACTCCATTGACTCGCGAGTCGTGAGAGAAGCGCAGCTCGTAGTCGGCGATGGTGCGCATCGAAAGCGAATCCTGGAGATAGATGTGAATCTCGTCGGCCTGCGTCTCCTGCTGGGCGAGGATGGCGTCGACGGTATGGGTGAGGAGCAGCGTACCGCCGACCAGCAGCATGATCAGGCCCATCGTGAAGACGCCCGCCAGGGAGACGGCCAGGTTGCGGGTGAAGTTCTGCCCCGCCGCGACCAGGGCAAAGCGCACCGACGCCAGCAGGCCTCTCATATGGTCGCCTCGCCCTCGCGGAGATACCCCCCCTCGACCTCGTCACGAACGACCCGGCCGGAGTCGATCGCGATGACCCGGCGCCGGCAGAGGTCGACGATCTCGCGGTTGTGCGTTGCCATCAGGACCGTGGTGCCACGGTGGTTGATCTGGAGCAGGAGCTGGACGATCCCCCACGAGGTGTCGGGGTCGAGGTTGCCGGTGGGCTCGTCGGCGAGGAAGATCCGGGGCCGGTGGACCAGGGCGCGGGCGATGGCGACGCGTTGCTGCTCCCCACCGGAGAGCTCGTCGGGGAAGGTGTCGAGCTTGTCCTCCAGACCGACGATCCAGAGGGTCTCCTCGACCTTCTCCTTGAGGTGCCGCTGGCCCGGTTTGGTGACCTGGAGGGCAAAGGCGACGTTCTGCGCCACCGTCAGCTTGGTGAGCAGCTTGTAGTCCTGGAAGACGATGCCGAACTTGCGGCGGAGCTTGGGCAGGCGGCGCCGGGTCATCCGGGTGGTCTCCTGCCCGTCCACGAAGATGCGCCCGGTCGAGGCCACCTCCTCCCGGATGAGAAGGCGGACGAGGGTGGTCTTGCCCGAGCCGCTCGCGCCGACGACAAAGCAGAAGTCGCCCTGGTAGATGGCGAGGTCGACGTCCCGGATGGCCTCGGTGCCGTTGGGGTAGGTCTTGCTGACGCCGTGGAAGGAGATGACCGGGCGCATCCCGGGATCCGGCTTCTGCCCGACCTGCGGTGGCATCACCGCCGCGAGGCTCACCGCCCGAGATCCCTCGTGAAGGTGATGACGGGACGGTCCTGGGGCCGGCGGCGCTCGGCCGGCGCGCTCGCAAGGAGCAACGGGGGATGGGTCATGGAGATGTGACGTTCCGATCGTTCAACGGAGGTTCCCCGGGGGATCGGGAAGCCGGGAGGGCCCGAACGGGGGTGGGTGGGACGTGAAGTGAGGCGGCTGCCCGCCGCGGGACCGATCGAGTATAGCCGCGGAGAACGCGCCGTGGGCCGGCTCCGAGGGGCTCGTTGCAGGCGGTGCGGTCCGGCGCTCCGGCCCCGGTCAGACGGTTCCGGCAGCGGGGCCTACTCGGGTGGCGATGGATGCTGGGCCGCGTCCAGATTGCCGGCGGCCCAGCGCAGGTACGCCTCCTGGAAGGAGTCGATATCACCGTCCAGCACGGCCTGGACGTTGCCCACCTCGTGGGCGGTGCGGTGGTCCTTGACCATGGTGTAGGGGTGGAGGACGTAAGAGCGGATCTGCGAGCCCCACTCGGCCGGCAGCGACTCGCCCTTGAGCTCGCTGATGCGCTCGGCGTGGGCCGCCTGGGCGACCGCCAGCAACCGCGAGCGCAGCACCCGCCAGGCGACGTCCCGGTTCTGGTGCTGGGACCGCTCGTTCTGGCAGGTCACCACGATCCCGGTGGGGATGTGGGTGAGGCGGACCGCGGAGGACGTCTTGTTGACGTGCTGACCGCCCGCGCCGCTCGATCGGTACACATCCTCACGGACGTCCTTGGGGTCGATCTCGACGGTGACGGTGTCGTCCACCTCCGGGGTCACCTCCACCAGGACAAAGCTGGTGTGCCGGCGATGCGCCGAGTCGAAGGGACTGAGCCGGACCAGGCGGTGGACGCCCCGCTCCGACTTGAGCAGACCGAAGGCGCGCCGGCCCTCCACCCGGATGGTCGCCGACTTGATGCCCGCCTCCTCGCCCTCGGCCTCCTCGATGAATTCGACCGCCATCCGGTGCCGCTCCCCCCAGCGGAGATACATCCGGAGCATCATCTCGGCCCAATCCTGGCTGTCCGTCCCCCCCGCCCCGCTCTTGACCGAGAGGAGGGCCGGGTTGTCGGTGTAGGGGTCGCTGTAGAGGAGGTCGACCTCGCGGGCGCCCAGCTCCTTCTCGATCTCGTCCAGCTCGGCGGTCAGCTCGGCGGTCATGGCGGGGTCGCCACTCGGCTCGTCACCGCCGGCCTCCTCCCCCATCAGGTCGGCCAGGTCGCGGGCGTCGGCCGCCCGGCGGGTCAGCGCCTCCCACCCGGACAGCTCCTCCCGGATGTGGGAGAGCTCCTGGGTCAGCGCCGCAGCGCGACGGGAGTCGTCCCAGAGGGCAGGGTCGGCTACCTGGGCCTCCAGGGCGACCACGCGAGAGCGTCGGGAATCCAGGTCAAAGGTGGCCCTGTAGCTCGGCTACACGGGCTGCGACCTCCTTGGCTCGGACCGACATCTCGCTCATGGCGTGGTGGAGTGTACCCGCTGGCCGGCGCGCCACACGGAGGGTGGATCCGCCGCGCCGCGGCGGTCATCGGACAGGCGCGCGATGACGCATCAGATGAGCGCCGCCCGGGGCTGCCGTCGCAGCCTGTCCCAACCGCCCGCGTCGAGCGAGATCAGTCGATGTCGCGGAAGCGGCGGCCGTGCTTGACGGCGTTGCGAACCCCGGCGATCAGCTCCTCGGTCGGAGTGTCCTTGAGCAGGTAGCCGACCGCACCGGAGCGGAGCGCCTCCTTGACCCGCTCCTTGCCCGAGAAGGAGGTGAGCATCAGCACCCGGGTGTCGGGGCATGACTTAAGCAGGAATCGGGTGGCATCCATACCGTCCATGTTGGGCATGGAGAGGTCCATGAGGACGATGTCGGGCTCGTGCTTGAGGCTCATGGTCACCGCCTCGACGCCATCGGCAGCCAGCCCGACCACCTGGATGTCCTCGGTCCGGTCGAAGATGTCGGCCAGCCCCTGACGCACGACCGGATGGTCGTCGACGATGAGAAGCCGGATCTTGCCGCTGCTGCCCATGAGCGCAAACCTCTACATACGCTGCCGTCCCCAACGTCGGCAGGGCGAATTGTAAGGGCGGCGAACCTTCTACCGCTGCGATGTGACGCGAGAGCGACCGGACCGTGCTCGACCGTTCACCCAACCCGGGGCGGGCCACCCGACCCGGCTGCTTCCCGGACCATCGTCCTGAACTGCCGCGACCACCCACGCCCCGTGGAGGCGCCGGTTCAGGGAGCGGTGACGGACGTCGCTCCGGCGCGCTCCGTGGGCTTGCGGGATCGGGCCCTCGCGCGGACTGGCGGCCGCGACTCCGCCGCCTGACCGTCGGCGTCTCCGTCGTCGCCGTGCCCGCGGCCGTCCGAGGCTGCGGAAACGCCGGCCCCCTCCCCCCCCTCGCCCTCGAGAGTCGGCGACGGCAGCATGGGGATGACCAGCCGGAGCGTGGTCCCCTTGCCACGAACCGACGTGATGGTCAGCTCCCCGCCACCGTCGTGGACGGTCTGCGCCAACAGGCCGAGGCCGGCGTGGCCCTTCTTGCGGCGGTCGGCCCGTTCCGCGGCGGAGAACCCACGCCCGTCATCGCGGATCGAGGCGACCAGCCGGCCACCCTGGGGGCGCACTCTCACCCACACGCTGTGGCACTGGGCATGCTTGACGATGTTGCGCAGGGCCTCCTGCACAACGCGGTAGACGAGCCGCTGATGCCGCTGATCCAGGCTCTCCTCCGTGCACTCGAGCACCCAGGAGATCTGCTCGCGGTCGAGCCGGGTGAGGAGCTGCCGGAGGGCTGAGGCGAGGCCTTCCTCATCGAGAAGCGGCGGCGCCAGCTCGATCATGAGTGTCCGCAATTCCTGGACGGCCCCTCCCGCCATGTCGCGCGTGTAGTTGAGAAACCCTTCGACGCGCTCTCGCGACCAGACGTCGGAGTCGCCGTCGGACAGGCGGCCCAGCATGGCGCTGGAACGAAGCAGAAGGCCGGTGACGTCCTGGATGACGCTGTCGTGGAGGTCGGCGGCGATCCTCTTGCGCTCCACCTCTGACGCATCCGCTGCGCGCCTTAGGGCCTGGGCCTCGCGTCGGAGAAGGCCCTCTCGTTCACGATTCCGGGCCTCCTCCACCAGAGCCTGCTCGTGTGCCCGCCGCGCGAGCGTGACCAGCGACCCCTGAACCAGGGCGAGAGGCAGCAGCAGAGTGACGATCCCGAAGGTGCCCTCCCTCCTGTAGAGGAGGGTCGCCCCGGCGGCGGTAATCCCAAAGAGAAGAGCGATGGACGCCGTGTTGAAGAGACTTTGCAGCCATCTCCGGAAGTCCGACGGCTCCCCGGCCAACCAGACGACCGCGCCAAGGAGGCTGAGGTTGACGATCGACTCGGCGACCGCTCCCGCCGCACCGGCCAGGGCGAGATGGATCACCCCCGGCGACGGCCCGGCCGCGTGGATGAACACGAGCCAGGCGGCGGTGTCCGCGA
>PLOF01000095.1 GCA_003142035.1 Candidatus Dormiibacterota bacterium | reverse complement strand
CCGGTACCCGAGGTTCACGCCCCTGCACCTGAGGTCCGCGCCCCTGCACCTGAGATACCGCCGGCTGCGCCGGAGATCCCGATCGCAGCCGCCCCCGCCGGCGAGGCCGATGCGGACGGCGACGAGGTCTCGCTGGAGGAGCAGGTGCTGGCAGCGCTGCGCGGTGCCGCGCATCCGCTCCCCGTCGTGGGCATCCGAGACCGTCTCGGTCCGGGGGTCAGCGGACAGCAGGTGCGCCGCATCCTGGAGCGAGCGGGCGCCAAGGTGGTCGCGAGCGGCGACCGGCCGATCCGGTACCGGCTTCGCTAGCTGTAGGTGGGCGAGGCAGGATTCGAACCTGCGACCCGAGGGTTATGAGCCCCCTGCTCTAACCGGCTGAGCTACTCGCCCCATCCCATTTGACCAGACCGAAGGCACCACGAGAGGCTACGCTGCCGAGCGATGACTGACACGCCCACGCCGGCCCGTCCGCGCCGCCCCGACAAACAAATGTACTTCCTGATCCTGGCGATCGCCGCCCGGAGCCGGGCCGACTGTCTGGGTCGACGGGTGGGGGCGGTGATCGCACGGGAGGACCGCGTCCTCAGCACCGGGTACAACGGGACACCCTTCGGGATGCCCAACTGCACCGAGGGCGGCTGCCGGCGGTGCGCCCAGCGGGATCTCGATACCAGCCTTCGCGGCGGCGCCTACGACGTCTGCATCTGCGTCCACGCCGAGCAGAACGCGCTGCTCACCGCCGCCCGCTTCGGGCAGCAGACCCTCGGCGCCTCCATCACCTCGACCATGCAACCGTGCTTCGGCTGCCTCAAGGAGGCGCTCCAGGCCGGCATCGAGGAGATCCGCTTCCTCCACCCCTGGGACCCCGTCGAGGCGTACCACGACCCGGGGTTGGCTCAGCAGTACGCGGCGTTGCGTGCCCGGTTCCGGGTCTTTTCCCAGATCGGCGACCCCAGCGTGGACACCGGGGACCTCTTCACCGCTTTCAGCCGGGCCTGAGACCAGCAGACGGCACGGGCGCCCCCGGATCGGCTATACAAGAGAGCAGCCCCGCCCACCCCAGAAGGAGGTCCGTCCGTGAACACCGCGCACCTGGACGACGAGGAAGAGGAAGAGGACAAGTAGCCCCTGCCGCCGGGGATCGGAACGGCCGGGGGAGACCTCAGCCGCCGACCGGGATCCTCGGCGCGCTCGGCATCTGGGGGCCGCCGGTCGCCGCGTAGTTCTCCTTGCTGACCTCCGCGGCGATCAGCTCGGCCACGCCTCGGAAGATGCGGCCCGTCAGCGACGTCGGGGCCGCCACCATCAACGGCTGGCCCTCTCCCCCACCGATCCGGACCCCCGGATCGAGCGGGATCGCGCCGAGGAAGCGCAGTCCGCTGCGTTCGGCGAGCTCGCGGCCGCCACCGGCGCCGAAGACGTCGGTGCGCTCTCCGCAGTGGGGGCAGATGAAGCCGCTCATGTTCTCGATGACACCGAGCACCGGGAGGCGGAGTTGGGCAAACATCTGGATGCCGCGGCTCACGTCGGCGATGGACACGTCCTGAGGAGTGGTGACGATGACCGCCCCGGTGAGGGGGATGGATTGGGCGAGGCTGATCTGGATGTCCCCGGTGCCGGGCGGCAGGTCGATGACCAGATAGTCGAGCGGGCCCCACTCGACCTCGTAGAGGAACTCCCGCATCGCCTTGGCCAGCATCGGGCCGCGCCACATCACCGGCTGGCCCGGCTTGAGGATGGTGCCGAAGCTCACCACCTGGATGCCGAAGGCGGAGAGCGGCAGCATCTTTCCCGACTCCCCGGCCTGGGGCTGCTCGTGAAGGCCCATCATGATCGGGACGTTCGGGCCATAGATGTCCGCATCAAGGAGGCCGACGCGGGCACCGGCCTGGGCCAGAGCGATGGCCACGTTGACACTCACCGTCGTCTTGCCCACCCCACCCTTGCCGGCACTGACGGCAACGATGTTCTTGACCCCGGGAATCTCCTGGCGCCCGGGCAGCCCGCGGGCCGCCGAGGTGACGTCACTCTCCCAGGCGACGGAGACGGTCTCCACGCCGGGCACCTGGTCGACCAGGGCAGCCCGGATGTCAGCCTCGATCCGGCCGGTGAGCGGGCAGGCCGGGGTGGTCAGGACGACCTTGAGCGACACTGCGCCGCCCTCACAGCGGATGTCCTTGACCATGTGCAGGCTGACGATGTCGCGATGGAGCTCCGGCTCCATCACCGTGCTGAGCGCCTGCTCGATAGCGGCGATCGTCGGGGATTGGGCCATCGTTGAACGAGTATAGCCGCGGCCATTCCAGCGCCCGTCCGGACCGGGAGCCGGCGGACGGTCCGGTCATCCGCCCGCCTCTGCCCGGTCTCCGCGACGTTCAGAATCCCTGACATGCTCTCGACCGCGGCTCGGCGTGACCTGGAGCGGCAGGTCGGCGCCGCCCATCTCCACACCCGCCCGGCCGACCTCGCCGCCTACGCCTTCGACGCCTTCGGTGCCTCCGGCGAGCGGCGGCTCCCCGATGCGGTGGTGCTCCCCGCCACCACCGAGGAGGTGAGCGAGGTGGTGCGGAGCTGCGCCCGCCACAGGCTGCCGGTCGTGCCGCGGGGCGCGGGCACCGGCTATGCGGCCGGGGCGGTCGCGCTTCACGGGGGGGTCATCCTCGACCTCTGCAGGATGAACCGCATCCTCGGACTGGAGGTGGACGGGCAGCGCCTGCACGCCCAAGCCGGGGTGGTGACGGCGGCCATCCACCGGCGCGCCGCCGCCGCCGGTCTCCACTACCCGCCCGATCCGGGTTCGGCGACCACCAGCACCATCGGCGGCAACGTCGCCTGCAACGCCGCCGGGCCCCATGCCTTCCGCTACGGGACCACCGCCGACTTCCTGGTGGGTGCCACCGCGGTGCTCGGCGACGGCGAGATCGTGCAGCTCGGTGAGGCGGGCGGGAGATCGGATGCCCCTCCCCTCCTGGGGCTGCTGGCGGGCTCCGAGGGCACCCTCGCCGTGATCACCGAGGTCACGCTCCGTCTCCTTCCGGCGCCGGCTGCCCGGGCGACCCTGGCCGGCCGATTCGCCGGTCTGGAGGCGGCCTTCGGTGCCGTGGCGGAGATCGCCCGGCAGGGTTTGGTGCCCGCCGCCCTGGAGTTCCTCGACCGCAGTGCCCTCGAGGCGGTCGCCAGGACGGGGATCGTGGAGGTGCCGCGAGACGCGGCAATGGTCCTGGTGGAGCTGGAGGGAGACGCGGCCAGGGTGCGAGCGGAGGTCGCAACGGCCGGGTCCGCGCTGAGCTCAGCCGGCGCCGTCCATCTGGATCGGGCCGCTGACTCCGCGCGAGCCACGCGGCTGTGGGAGGTCCGCAAGGCCGTCAGCGCCGCGGTGGCGACGGTGATGGTCGGCAAGATCAACGAAGACGTCGTCGTCCCCCGCGATCGCATCGCCGAGCTGGTGGCGCGGACCGAGGAGATCGGTGCCCGTCATCGGGTTCCGGTGGTCAACTTCGGTCACCTCGGCGACGGCAACCTCCATGTGACCTTCCTCATCGACCCCCGGCGGGCCGGAGAGCGTGCCCGGGGTGACGCGGCCGGGGCGGACCTCATGGAAACGNNGCCTACGCCGAGCGGCAGCTGGGGGCTGCGGGGATGGCATTGATGCGCCGGGTGAAGCAGCGATACGACCCCGGCGGTCTGCTCAACCCCGGCATCAAGCTTCCCGAGCCCGGCACCGCCGCGGTCGGGCTCGCGTAACGGGCGAGCCCGCACCCGGCTCAGGTGCGGCGGTGCTCCACCGCCGCCAGGATCAGGGCGGGGAAGTCCATCTCGCCGATGAGCGCGGCCAGGTCCCGACCGTCGGTGTCGACGTCCATCGCCACCTCGTAGACGAAGGCATAGACGTTGCTGAGGTCCCATGCGCCGAAGCCGAGCAGAGCCAGGGCGTCGGCGAGGCCCGCATCGCCGTCGCGCGCGTCCATGGTCCCGTTCGCCGCCTCGTACAGGGCGACCAGGATGCGCAGCTCCGCCTCGTACTCGTCGATGAGCGGCAGGGCGGCCTCCTCGACACGGAGCCGCGCCAGGGTGCGCCGCAGCGAGTCGATCTCGAGCGCGTACTCGTCCACGCCACCAGTCTAGTGCCGCACACGCAGTGCCCCCGGGGTGCGCTCAGGTGGCGGCGTCGGTCCCGGCTGGACGCGGCGCACGCAGCGCGTCGATCTGCGTCCGGAGACGGTCGACGAGCGGAGGGTGCAGTCGCGGCAGGTTCTGCCCTATCAGATCCCCCACTCCAATGCAGATGAGGGGGTCAACCGCGAAGCGGTACCAGTCGTAGTACTCGGCGCCCTCGATCCCGGCGGTCAGCGCCATCAGCAGCGCGTACCCGGCAAAGGCGAGCGGCATCCGCGACTCGGGACCGAGGGGACGCCGCAGCAGCATCACCGCTAGCCCGACCATCCCCACCGTCCAGAAGGGATCGTTGAGCGCGACGAAGTTCCAGAGCCCGGCGTCGCCGGAGAAGAGGAAGTCGCGCCCTGCGATGAGGCTCGCGTGCCTGGCCGCCTGCACCTGCCACACCAGCACGAATTGGTGCCAGTCCACAGCCGCTCCGTAGGCCGCGAACAGACCGATGCCGATCGGCGCTCCGAGCAGGGCCAGCGGTGCCACGACCCAGCGCCGTTCGGTGAGCAACGCCACCGCGGCGGCGGCCCCCACGATCACACCGGGCACCTTGACCAGCGGGGCGAGCACGCAGAGGGCGAGCAGCAGGGCGGTCGGAAGGCAACCGCGATGGCTCGCGAGCACCAGGACGCCGAGCAGCATCGGAGCCAGGAGCCATTCGCTCTCGACCAACCGGCTGGCCGAGATCATCCACGGCGAGAGGCAGAAGACGGCCAGCGCCACCAGGGCGGTGGCGCGGCCGAGGTGACGGGCGGCGAGCACGTAGAGGAGCCAGCCGCTCGTGATGCTGAGCAGGATGGGGACCAGCCGGATGGCGGAGGGTCCGACCTCGGCCGACGTGTGCTCACCGGCGACGAGCGCGGCGCCGCCGACCAGCAACCCAAAGAGAGGTGGATGGTCCAGCCAGGGGCTGACCCCGGGCAGGTACACCCCCTGCGATGTCGCCACGGCCGTGATGGGCAGATGCTCGGGAAGGTAGGACCAGGACTCCGGCCAGTGCAGGAGCCAGAGGCTCTGACCCAGCCAGGCCCACGCGACCTCGTCTTCGTTGGCCCCGAAGCGCGGGTACGACGTGTAGCCGTGCAGGCGGAGGGCCAGGCCGGCGACCAGGAGGACCGCCGCCAGGGTCGGCACCCAGTCCCAGGGATTGGCATCGGCGGCGCGGACCGCACCCCGACCAAGCCTGTGGAGCCAGTGCCCGCCCATCAGGTCGGAAGATACCGCGCCCGGGCGGACGCTGCAGACGCGAACGCCCGCCGGCGCCACCTGCCGCGAACGGCGGATGGCCCGGCGGGCAATCGCACGAAGTGGTGGCTAGAAGAAGAGGTGATGAGTGGCGATGACCGGGGCCAGCAGGATGGCCACGATGTTCATCACCTTGATCATCGGGTTGATGGCCGGTCCGGCGGTGTCCTTGTTGGGGTCTCCGACCGTGTCACCGGTGACCGCAGCAGCATGCGTGGCGCTGCCCTTGCCACCGTAGTGACCGTCCTCGATGTACTTCTTGGCGTTGTCCCAGGCCCCACCACCGGTCGTCATCTGGATGGCCAGGAAGATGCCGACCACGATGACGCCGAGGAGCATCGCGCCGAGAACCTCCGGCCCGAAGATGAAGCCGACCAGGATGGGAGCGATGACGGGAAGGAGGGCGGGGATGATCATCTCCCGCTGGGCGGCGGCGGTGACCAGGGCGACGCACTTCGCGTACTCCGGGCGGCCGGTCCCCTCCATGATCCCGGGGATCTCCTTGAACTGACGGCGAACCTCGGTCACGACGCCACCCGCGGCACGCCCCACGGCGAGCATTGCCAGCGAGCCGAAGAGGAACGGCATGATGCCGCCGAGGAAGAGGCCGGCGATGACCTTGGCGTCGGTGAGGTTGAAGCTCAGCAGGCTCACGTGAGCGGAGGTCAGCTTGTTGTTGACCACGTCCGTGTAGGAGGCGAAGAGGACCAGCGCGGCGAGCCCGGCCGAGCCGATGGCGTACCCCTTGGTCACCGCCTTGGTGGTGTTGCCGACGGCGTCCAGCGGGTCGGTGACATTCCGCACCGCCTCGGGCAGGTCGGCCATCTCGGCGATGCCACCCGCGTTGTCGGTGATCGGCCCGTAGGAGTCGATGGCCACGATGATCCCGGTCATCGAGAGCATCGCCATGGCAGCGATACCGATGCCGTACAGACCGCCCAGGCTGTAGGAGGCGAGGATGCCCAGGGCGATGGTCAGAACCGGGATCGCGGTGCCCTGCATCCCGATCGCCTGGCCCGCGATGATGTTGGTGGCGTGCCCGGTCTGCGACGCCTTGGCGATGGCCCGGACCGGCCAGAACTGGGCCCCGGTGAAGAACTCGGTGGCCACGACCAGGACCACGGTGATGGCAATCCCGATGACGGCGCACCAGAAGAGGTTGTTGACCGAGTGGGTGAAGGCCGGAATCTGGAAGTCGCTGTAGAGCAGGTGGGTGATCAGGAAGAAGAGCGGCAGAGCGATGATCACCGAAACCGCCAGGCCGCGGTAGAGGGCGCCCATGATCCACTTGCCCTTGCCCATCCGCACGAAGAGCGAGCCGATCAGGGTGGCGATGATGCTCGCCCCACCGAGCAGGAGCGGGTAGGCGATGAAGGCGAAGATCGGTGTCCCGGCGGCGTTGCGGTAGAGCAGGCTTCCGAGCAGCATGGTCGCGACCGCGGTGACCGCGTAGGTCTCGAAGAGGTCGGCGGCCATACCCGCGCAGTCGCCGACGTTGTCGCCGACGTTGTCGGCGATGACCGCCGGGTTGCGGGGGTCGTCCTCGGGGATGCCCGCCTCGATCTTGCCGACCAGGTCGGCGCCGACATCGGCGGCCTTGGTGTAGATGCCGCCGCCCAACCGGGCGAAGACCGAGATCAGGGAGGCGCCGAACGCGAAGCCGATGATCGCGGTGAAGTCCCCGAAGGACGCGTAGGCGATGGTGACCCCGATGAGGCCAAAGCCGACCACGAACAGCCCGGTGACGGAACCGGCTCGGAAGGCCATCTTGAGGGCCGGGTTGATCCCGCCGCGCGCCGCCTCGGCGGTGCGCAGGTTGGCGCGCACTGAGATGTTCATCCCGATGTAGCCGGCGGCGCCGGAGAGGACAGCCCCGATCACAAAGAGGATCGCCGCCTTGAAGGAGACGACGAAGATGAGGATGACGGCGATGACCACGCCGATGGCCGCGACGTAGCTGTACTGGCGCATCAGGTAGGCCTGAGCGCCTTCCTGGATCGCCTTGGAGATCTCGCGCATCTTTTCGTTGCCCTGCGGCTGGCGCAGCACCCAGAAGATGAGCGCGACCGCCCAGAGCAGGGCGAGCACACCAGCGGCCGCCACCGGCCAGAGCACGTTTTCGGTCACCATTCCAAGCATCGATCCATCCCGTGAGCCCGGGCAGGACATCTGATCGCCTTGTCCGGAATTGGCGTGGTCGTTGGGATTGTAGCCAGACGGCCGGCGGGACCCGCCCCTTCTGACCAATGGCCGCTCCAACTCGGGACGTCGGTCCCAACCGCAGGGGAACAACGGTCCTGTGGCGGCGGCGACCACGGCGCGACGGCGTGCCTCCGGGGTCACCGCGCGTGGGGCCGGTCTGGCACCATCGGGGGAGATGCCCCTCCCCGAGACCCTCCTGATCATCGTGGGCGACGAGCTGCTGGGCGGTTTCACGACCGACGTGAACGGAGCTCTTGCCGCACGGCGCCTCTTCGAGGCCGGCTATCCCGTCCGCCGCATCGAGGTGGTCGGTGACTCGGTCGACGACATCGCCGTGGCCGTGCGGAGGGCGATCGACGACCCGCACGCGGCCAGGGTGATCGTCTCTGGAGGCATCGGTCCGACCCCCGACGATCGCACCCACGAGGCGGTCGCCAAGGCCCTGGGACGCGATCTGGCAGAGGATGCCGCAGCTCTCCGCCGGATCGAGGCGATGGTGGCCCGGATGCACGCCGCCGGCTGGGTCGCGAGCCCGACCCCCAGCCCTGCCAACCGGAGGATGGCCCGGATGGCGACCGGCGGGCAGATCCTGGACAACCGCCGGGGCATGGCGCCCCCGCTCGCCGTCGAATTGGAATCGCCCCCGGGCCGGTGGCTCTTCGTCCTCCCCGGAGTGCCGCGCGAGTTCGAGGCGGTGCTCGAGGAGGTGCTGATCCCCGACTACTTCTCCGGCAGCCGTGCTCTGACGGTCGTCGAGTCGCGCCATCCGGGCGCCGTCGAGGCCGACTTCGCCGAGCCGATGCGGCTGCTGGAGTTGGAGTTCCCCGATGTTGCGGTCGGCTCATACCCCCCGCAGCGGGGTCGCGACCTGATCATCCGGCTGAGAGGAGAGGATCCAGAGCGGGTCCGCGCCGCCGAGCAGCGGCTCGGCGAGCTGAGGGCGGGGCCCGACGGGCCGGCCTCCCCCGGCGCGGTTCAGCGACCCAGGTAGCCCACGGCGCTCCGGCTCTGCTGGACCTCGAGGACGATCTGCCCCGGCGCCGCCTGCCAGAGGGCGTTGTAGAAGAGCTCGCGCTCCTCGGCGTCCGCGTCCGCCGCGAGGGCGGGGAGGCCCTGGAGCCGGCGGGCAATCCAGGGCGGGATCGCCTGACCGACGGTGTTCCGCCCGACCTTGAGGTCGACCTCCGGGTCGCGGCTCTCGTCCGCCTCGACCGTCACCTGGGCGATGACCCCGGTGTGGTCGTAGATCTTCCAGGTCCGGTCCCATCGCCGGGAACTGCCACCTGTCGGATGGACCACGCGCAGGGGCTCCGATGCCACCTGGTCATTGGTCCCCGGCCGGCAGAGGCTCCAGAGAAATTGCAGGACACGCGGCTCCAGGACATCGCCGACGTAGTCCGCCAGTGACGGCGAGCGGTTGTCGAGATCGGGAAGGGTCTGCCCCATCTGGAACTCCCCGCCGCCGATGGCCCCGAAGGTGCGGGCATGGCGGCGACAGAAGGCACGGCCCTCCATCACCACCTGGTGGTCAGAGCACCACGCAGTCGGGCAGGACCGGCCCCGCCGGTCGACATAGGCGCACGGGGCCGCGTCATGGCGGCCGCACGCGTATTCCGAGCAGGCGAGGATCCCGCGCACGGGGCGAGGTCCGGCGGGCACAGCAAGATCAGAAGGGGAAGGCGGCCCGGCCTCCTTCTTCCAGAACGGCATCGCTAAGGTCCGATCTTAGGTGCGGATTCCATGCGTTGCGCACGATCGTGTCGCAGTCCTGTCTCACCCGCAACAGCCCGGACATGGCCATGGGAACCAGGCGAGCCTCACACGGGGAGGCCTGACAACGTCTGCCACGGTCAGTCCACGGGTGATCGTCGGCCGCCGGGCGGGTCCGGCGGCGCCCAGGACCGAAGCGCAGGTTCAGGCGCTCTTCTGGAGGTTGTGCACCCGCGGGCCCTTTGGGCTGTCAACGAGGTCGAAGGTGACCGCCTCTCCCTCCTCCAGGGAGTCGAAATCGACCAGGGTCACCTCAGTGCGGTGGAAGAAGGCCTCGGCACCGTCGTCGGCGCGGACAAAGCCAAAACCGCGGTCAGGGATGATCTTCTTGATTCGGCCAGCGGTCACTTCGCGAGTCCCTCCAAGGGCGGGCGCTGACATGCGATCAGTGGGCAAACCCTGACGACCTCAGAACCTTCCCCGGGTCAGCGCCAGGGCTGCGGCCGCAGTGTCGAGCGATGCGGGGGTTTGGAGCGACCTCACGCCTCACTGCGGTCGAGGATAGCAGGCCGATCCTCCTGCTCGCGGTGCCAGGCGGCGGCCAGATCGAGCACGCTGTCGGGGAGGTTTGCGTAGAACGCCTCGACGTCCAGGCGCGGGGGCCACGGGTTGGGTGGGGGAGCCGCCAGGTCGGCCCGCGCGAGCCGGGACCAGGGACCGAGAACCGGCTTCTCGGCGCCGTCCAGCCTCACCAGGCCGCAACGCCGCCGCCAGTCGTGTCGGTCGTAGGGAGCCCGCTCGTGAAGTCGCGGGTGGAGATCGCACCACGCGGTCGCCCGCAGCGCGCTGAGCCCGGCCTCGGTGTGGCGCTCGACCAGCTGATCGACGGTGGCCGCGGCGGCCAGCTCGTCCATCCCCTCCTCGTCGTCGCCCGCCGACGGCATCGCCAGGGCCAGACCGATCTGGCCACCCTGATCGCCGGCGAGCGCCTGGGCCAGCTGGGCGACGAAGAGGAGCGCCTCCGGCTCGGGCAGGTGGAGGCGGCGCAACTGGGCCGGGCGGACCGTGATGTCCACCCTGTCGAGCAGACCGGAGAGGGACCCGAGCCGCACGCCACGACCGCGGAGCAGATCGTCGGCACCGAGCGTCATCTGGACGCGGTCACCCCGCTGCCGGAGCGGCGCCCCCGCCAGTGCGACCCAGGCGGCGAGGTCGGGAATGTGCCGCGGTCGGAGGACCCTCGCCGGGTCGTCACCCAGGTCCCAGGCGGCAAGCGCGGGATGGTTGGCGAAGCCCGCCGCCATCGCCCTCGCCCAGCGGTCGGCGAGCTCGAGCATGAGCGGGTCCGTCCAGGCGTCGCGCGGGCCTCCCGGTTCCGGCATCCCCTCGCTCAGCACGCGGACCCCGCGCCGGGGGGCGTTCCGCATCACCACCCGGCTGGGCAGGAAGACGCAGTCGCCGTGAGCCTGGACAAAGAGCACCGGGACGATCCCTATGCCGTGAGTGCCGGCGACACGGAGCAGGGTGTCGAGCTCGCCCATCCGCCGGGGGTCGACCCCGCGAGCGTCGGGCATGAAGCTGTCCCAGGCCAGCCCGACGCGGACCTCCCGGAACCCCGCTCGCGCGATCGCCGCCAGGTCGGAGGTCACTGTCGCGGTGTCGAACGCCTGCCAGAGGAAGGGCCCGGTGGTGGCAGGTTGGTAGTCGAGGCAGACGGTCAGTGCTGCGGTCAATAGACGAAGAGGTCGATCCCGCCCCCGACGTGAATGACCTGACCGGTGATGTAGCGCGCCTCCGGTGAGGCGAGGAAGACGACCAGGGCGGCCACGTCCTCCGGCTCGCCCATGCTGCGCATGGCTGTGCGCAGCACCATGCGCTCGTTCATCCGCGGGTTGCCGGCGGCGAACGCCTCGGTGGCGATGATGCCGGGGGCGATCATGTTGCTGGTGATGCCGAAGCGGGCCCCCTCCAGCGCCATCGACTTACCCAGCCCGTTGAGCCCGGCCTTGGTCGTGGAATATGACGCCTGACCAAAGCCTCCAAGAGTTCCAGCCACGGATGACATGAAGATGATGCGGCCCCAGTTCTGCTCCCGCATGTGGTGCCACGCCGCCTTGGTGCAGTTGTAGGCGCCGGTGAGATTGACGCGCAGGTCGCGCTCCCACAGATCGTCGCTCTGGTCCTCAATCTGTCCCATGTGATCGAGGGTGCCGGCGTTGTTGACGAGGATGTCGATCGAGCCGAATTCGTGTTTCACCTGGGCGAACACCGCGGCCACCTGGTCACGATCGGTGACGTCCATCTTGATCGCCATCGAACGCCGGCCCATGGCCCGGATCTCGGCGCTGGTGCGCTCCGCGTAGACCACGTTGTGGGACGTGAAGAGCTGGGCCAGCGCCGACTGCGACGCCTCGGCGACCCGCTGGAGCTCGGGGTCGGACTCGAGGAGAATATCGGTGACCACCACGTCGGCCCCGGCCCGGGCGAGCGCCAGGCAGTCGGCCCGTCCCAGCCCGCGCGAGCCGCCGGTCACCACCGCCACCTTGCCACTCAGATCGAACATCGCTGCCTCCAACCCGGATCCCCCGCTCCGATTATGGTGAAGGCGAGCCTGCTCGTGGCGACGTGATGGGCCGGGTGTCTGCCGGGAACACGAGAAGGAGGCCGGGCGATCGCTCCGGCCTCCTTCTGGGTTTGAGGTTTGGCGGAGACGGCATGCGCCTCCCCGCCGACCGCTAGATGTCTTGGATCTTGATCTCGCCGCTCCGGACCCGCCGCCGGACCACGAACTGGGCCACCAGGACGAGGCTACCGAGCAGGACGAGGATCGGGCTCAGCCAGCCCCATCCGCCGCCGGTCGGCCCCGCCCCTCCGGTGTCCGGGACGGTGATGCCCAACACCGAGCCGCTGGGAGTGGACGTCGGGGTGGAGGT
>PLOF01000129.1 GCA_003142035.1 Candidatus Dormiibacterota bacterium | reverse complement strand
CGCTTAGAAGGCGGCTGCTCTATCCATCTGAGCTAAGGGGGCGCGGAGGCTCCAGTGTAGGACCGGCCCGGCCGGTGGCAGTCGGGTCGCCGCGTGGGCACCCGTATAATCACCGGGCGCGCCACCCGCCGGCGCGATCCCTGTGCGGTGGCCATAGCTCAGCTGGTTAGAGTGCCTGACTGTGGATCAGGAGGTCGAGGGTTCGAATCCCTCTGGCCACCCATCTCCGCCCCGGCCCAGCGGCCGCGGGCCTGGAGCACCTCCCGGAGCAGGGTGGGCCGGTCGCTCATGATCCCGTCCACCTCGAGGTCGAGCAGGCGCTCCATCTCGGCGCGGTCGTCGACGGTCCAGACGTGGACCTGGAGGCCGCCTCGGTGGGCGGCCCGGACGAAGGCGGGGTCGACGACCCGCACCCCCCACTGGGAGGTGGGCACCTGGACGCAGGAGGCGCCGAAGGCGGGCATCCGTCCGGCCAGCGAGGTGAGCCGGGCGGCGACGATCGCGTCCCTGCCCATCGAGGTGCAGACCCGTCCACCGCTCAGGCGGCGGAAGCTGCGGAGCCGCGCGTCGGAGAAGGAGCCGATGCAGATCCGGTCGGCGGCGCCCAGCCTGTCGATCAGGGCGGCCAGCGGAGCAACCACCCGCCGTGTCTTGGCGTCGATGTTAAACCGGGTGTGCGGGAAGCCGACCAGCACCTCTTCGAGGGTGGGGATGCCGATCCCGGTCCCTCGCAGCGGGTGCGTGCGCCCGCCGTCGTGGCTGAAGTGGTAGGCGGCGTCGGCGCGCCGGATCTCCTCCAGGGTCCGCTCGTGGACGGGGCCGGTGAGGTCGGTCACCCGGTCGAGGGTCTCGTCGTGGAAGGCGAGCAGGACGCCGTCGCGTGTCATCTGGGCGTCGGTCTCCAGGTGGAGATAGCCGAGATCCACGGCGACCTGGAACGAGACCACCGTGTTCTCGGGGTGCTCCAGCGAGCCGCCCCGGTGGGCAAAGGCGAGGGTGCCCCCCGTCGTCAGATAGGGCCGATCGGTGGCGATCATGGCGCGGAGGGTACGACAGGCCCTTGAGGACGGGGACGTGCGGCCCATGTGCTCGGGGTCGGTGAACAGGTAACGTGAGGCGGGATGGGTGACGCGAGATGACTGACCCGCGAGGGTTCCTGACCCGCGGGCGCAAGGCTCCCGCGCGCCGGCCGGTGGAGGAGAGGATCAGGGATTGGCGCGAGGTGTACGTTGCGCCGTCCCCCCAGGACGTCGCCGACCAGGCGGCGCGCTGCATGGGCTGCGCGACCCCCTTTTGCCACAGCAGCTGCCCGATCGGCAACATCGTCCCCGAGTGGAACGACCTCGTCCACCGGGAGCGCTGGCAGGAGGCGGCCGATCGCCTCCACGCCACCAACAACTTCCCCGAGTTCACCGGGCGCGTCTGCCCCGCCCTCTGTGAGGCGTCGTGCGTGCTCTCGATCAACGACGAGGCGGTCACCGTCGCCCCGGTGGAGAAGATGGTCGCCGAGCTCGCTTGGAGCGAGGGCTGGGTGGCTCCCCGGCCCGCCGCGACGTGGACCGGGAAGCGGGTGGCCGTGATCGGCTCCGGACCGTCCGGGCTGGCCGCCGCCCAGCAGCTGGCCCGCGCCGGCCACCGCGTCGTCGTGTACGAGCGGGCCGACCGCCTGGGTGGCCTCCTCCGGTACGGCATCCCCGAGTTCAAGCTCGAGAAGTGGGTCCTGGAGCGGCGCCTCGACCAGATGCGCGCTGAGGGGATCTCCTTCGAGACCGGGGTCGAGGTGGGGCGGGACCTTCCCGCCGACAGGCTCCTCGCCGAGATGGACGCCGTCGTGCTGGCCGGCGGGGCGACGGCGCCCCGCGACCTTCCGATCCCGGGGCGTGACCTGCACGGGGTCCACCAGGCGATGGAATACCTCACCCTCGCCAACCGTGTCCAGGAGGGTGACCTCGACGACTCCCCCATCTCCGCCCGCGGCCGCCATGTGGTGGTGATCGGCGGTGGCGACACCGGAGCCGATTGTCTCGGCACGGCCATCCGCCAGGGGGCCGCGAGCGTCCACCAGCTCGAGATCATGCCCCGGCCCCCCGACAAGCGCGACCCGAGCACGCCGTGGCCGGCCTGGCCGCTGCAGCTCCGCACCTCGTCGGCTCACGAGGAGGGCGGTGTGCGCCTCTGGTCGGTCTCCACCCAGCGCTTCACCGGCGACGGGCACGGCCAGCTGGCCTCCCTGGTGCTGACCGGGGTCTCGATGTCCCTGAAGGGGGGGCGGCCCAGCTTCGACGCCGTGCCCGGCACCGAGTCGGAATTGCCCTGCGATCTCGTGCTCCTCGCCCTCGGTTTCGCCGGCGCGGAGCGCTCCCCGATGCTCGCCCAGCTCGGCGTGGAGCTGGACGCGCGGGGCACCGTCGGTCGCGACGCCTCGTGGTCGACCTCGCGCGAGGGCGTCTTCGTCTGCGGGGACATGAGCCGTGGCCAGAGCCTGGTGGCATGGGCCATCGCCGAGGGGCGGAGCACCGCCGCCGCGGTGGACCGCTGGCTGATGGGGGAGACGGTCCTGCGCGCGCCGATCACGGCGGTTCGGGCCCGCTGACGGATCAGATCGTGGTGAGCGCTGCCAGGTAGCGATCGCAGGCGGCCGCCGCCTGACGCCCCTCGGCGATCGCCCAGACGACGAGCGACGCACCCCGGGTGGCATCACCGCTCGCGAAGACGCCGGGTGCGGCGCAGAAGCCGGCATCCACCGCGATCGCCCCCGAGTCGGTGAGGCGGGCCCCGAGCCCCTCGACAAGCGGCGAACAGGCCACTCCGTCGAAGCCGATGGCGAGCAGGACCAGATCGGCGGGCATCAGGCCCTCGCTGCCCGGCCGCGGGGTGAACTCGCGGCGGCTTCCCTCACGCTGGACCTCGCACTCCACCGTCTCGATGGCCTCGACGCGTTCGGTCCCCTGGAAGCCGGTCACCATCACCCCGTAGTGGCGCCGCCCTCCCTCCTCGTGGGCGGGATAGGTCTGGAGCACCAGTGGCCACTCGGGCCAGGGATTGCCCGCGGGCCGCGTCTGCGGCGGCTCCGGGTAGACGGAGAGGACCTCGACCGACGCGCAGCCCTCGCGGTGGGCGTTGCCGAGGCAGTCCGCCGCGGTGTCCCCGCCCCCGATGATCACCACGTTGCGACCGGCGGCCGAGATGGCGCCCGCCCCCGGGACGGCCTCGCCGGCGACCCTGCGGTTCTGCTGGATGAGGTAATCCATGGCCAAATGCACGCCGGGCAGCGAGCGTCCCGGGGTGTGGACGTCGCGCCCGCGTTCGGCGCCGACGCAGAGCACCACGGCGTCGAAGCGGCGGCGCAGCTCCTCCGCGGAGATGGTCCGGCCGATCTCGTAGTTGCACTCGAAGACGATGCCCTCCGCCTCGAGCAGGGCGAGGCGGCGGTCGAGCCGGTGCTTCTCCATCTTGAAGTCCGGGATCCCATAGCGGAGCAATCCGCCGGCGCGGTCTGCCTTCTCGTAGACGGTGACCCGGTGCCCGGCTCGGTTGAGCTGCTGCGCGGCTGCCAGCCCCGCCGGGCCGGAGCCGACCACGGCCACCCGCTTGCCGGTGCGCGAGCCGGGCGGCTGGGCCCGGACCCAGCCCTCTTCGAAGGCGCGGTCGATGATCGACAGCTCGATGTCCTTGATGGTCACCGCATCGCTGTTGATGGCGAGCACGCAGGCGGGCTCGCAGGGGGCGGGGCAGAGCGTCCCGGTGAACTCCGGGAAGTTGTTGGTGAGGTGGAGGCGGGTGATGGCCTGCTCCCACTCTCCGTCATGGACCAGCTCGTTCCACTCCGGGATCAGGTTGCCGAGCGGGCAGCCCTGGTGGCAGAAGGGGACCGCGCAGTCCATGCAGCGCGCCGCCTGGGTGCGCAGCGTGGTGAGCGGGTGGGAGATGTACACCTCGCGGTAATCGCCGACCCTCGCCACGACCGGGCGCTTGTGCCGCGGCTCGCGCGGATGCTCCATGAAACCGGTGCGACTCATCGCTGCTCACCCCGCCATGGGGTGCACGCGGCACCGACGATCACGCAGGAACGTCCAGACGAGCCTTGAGGCTGAGGACCCGGCGCAGCTCGTTGGGCATGACCTTGACGAAGCCGGCGAGCGACGTCTTCCAGTCCTGGAGCATGCGGGAGGCGAGCAGGCTCCCGGTGTACTCGTGATGGCGGGTGATCAGGTCATGGAGGAATTGGGCGTCCTCCCCATCCAGCTCCTCCAGCCCCACCATGGCGAGGTTGAAGTGCTCGTGGAGCCGTCCGTCCACGTCGACCACGTAGGCGACGCCCCCGCTCATGCCGGCGGCGAGGTTGCGCCCGCAGCGACCGAGGATCACCACACGGCCACCCGTCATGTACTCGCAGGCGTGGTCGCCGACACCCTCGACGATCGCCACTGCCCCGCTGTTGCGAACCGCGAAGCGCTCCCCGGCCACACCATTGACGAACAGCTCGCCGGAGGTGGCCCCATAGAGGGCGACGTTGCCGATCACCACGTTGTCCTCGGCGGCGCGGCTGACGTTCGGCGGGGAGGAGATGATCAGCCGGCCACCCGAGAGGCCCTTGCCGACGTAGTCGTTGGCCTCGCCGCGCAGGCTGAGGGTGATGCCCGGCGCCAGCCAGGCACCGAAGGAACCGCCTGCCGAGCCGTGCAGGTCGATCCGGATGGTGTCGTCCGGGAGGCCGTGCTCGCCGTAGCGCCGGGCGACCGCGCCGCTCAGCATGCCGCCGACGGTGCGGTCGACGTTGCGCATCCGGAGCTTGAGCCGGACCGGGTCACCGCGCTCCAACGCGGGGGTGGCCAGCTCGATGAGCCGCTGGTCGAGGACGTCCTCGAGGTGGTGCTCCTGGGAACGGGTGTGGTGGGTCTCCTCGGGCGCCGCCTCGGTGCGGTGGAGGAGGGCGGAGAGGTCGAGGCGCCGCGCCTTCCAGTGCTCGATGTCGGTGCGGGGCTGGAGCAGGTCGCTGCGACCGATCAGCTCCTCGAAACGGCGGAATCCCAGCGCCGCCATCCGCTCGCGCACGTCCTCGGCGACGAAGAGCATGAAGGCGATCACGTGCTCGGGTGTGCCGGCGAACCGCTTGCGCAGCTCGGGGTCGTGGGTGGCGATCCCCACCGGGCAGGTGTTGAGGTGGCAGACCCGCATCATCACGCAGCCGGAGGCGATGAGCGCCGCGGTGCTGAAACCGAACTCGTCGGCGCCGAGCATGGCCCCGACCAGCACGTCGCGCCCCGTCTTGAGCTGGCCGTCGACCTGGAGGACGACCCGGCTGCGCAGACCCTGGGCCACCAGCACCTGCTGGGCCTCCGAGAGCCCCAGCTCCCAGGGAACACCCGCGTGCTTGACGGAGGAGAGCGGGGCGGCGCCGGTGCCACCGTCGTAGCCGGCGATGACGATGTGGTCCGCCCGGGCCTTGGCCACCCCGGCGGCGACCGTGCCCACCCCGACCTCGGAGACCAGCTTGACGCTGATCCGGGCCTCGGGGTTGGCCATCTTGAGGTCGTGGATGAGCTGGGCGAGGTCCTCGATCGAGTAGATGTCGTGGTGCGGCGGCGGTGAGATCAGGCCCACCCCGGGGGTGGAGTAGCGGAGCCGGGCGATGACCTCGTCGACCTTGTTGCCGGGGAGCTGGCCGCCCTCACCGGGCTTGGCCCCCTGGGCGATCTTGATCTGGAGCTCGTCGGCGTTGACCAGGTAGTTGGCGGTGACCCCGAAGCGGCCGGAGGCCACCTGCTTGATGGCGCTGCGCCGGTTGTCCCCGTTGGGGTCGACGACGTAGCGCTCCGGGTCCTCCCCGCCCTCTCCGGTGTTGGACTTGGCGCCGAGCCGGTTCATGGCGATGGCGAGGGTCTCGTGCATCTCCTTGGAGATGGCGCCGAAGGACATCGCCCCGGTGCAGAAGCGGTGGACGATCTCGGTGGCGGGCTCGACCTCGTCCAGGGCGACGGGCTCGCGGTCGCCCTGGATGTCGAAGAGCCCACGCAGCGTCTTGAGGGTGCGGGTCTCGTCGTTGACCTCGGCGGCGAACGCGGCGTAGCTCTGCGGCCCACCCCCGCGCACCGCGTGCTGGAGAAGGCTGATGGAGGTCGGGTTCCAGGCGTGGGTCTCCCCGTCGCGCCGCCACTGATAGTCACCGCCGCCCGCGAGGCTGACGGGGTCCACGGTCCGCTCCGGGAACGCCATCCGGTGGCGCAGCAGGGTCTCCTCGGCCACCACGTCGAGACCGATCCCACCGATCCGCGATGCCGTGCCGGTGAAGTAGCGGTTGACCAGCTCGGGGGCGAGCCCGACGGCCTCGAAGATCTGGGCTCCCGAGTAGGAGTCGATGGTGGAGATCCCCATCTTCGAGATGACCTTGCGCACCCCCTTGTAGAGGGCGTGGATGTAGCGCTCCTTGGCCCGGGCGAGGTCGGTGCCGGCCGGGAGCAGCCCCCGCCGCAGCAGCTCACCGACGGTCTCCAGGGCGAGGTACGGGTTCACCGTCTCGGCGCCGAACCCCACCAGGAGGGCGATGTGCATCACCTCGCGCGCCTCGCCCGTCTCGATGACCATCCCCACCCCACTTCGGGTGTGCTCCCGGACCAGGTGGTGGTGAACGGCGGCGGTGGCGAGCAGCGCGGGAATGGGGGCGTGGTTGGCGTCGACGTGCCGGTCGGAGAGGACCAGCACCGTGTACCCGTCGCGGATCTTCTCCGACGCCAGCCGGCAGATCCGCTCCAGTCCCTCCTCCAGCGCCTGCACCCCGCCGTCGGAGTGGAAGGTGGTGGAGATGGTGGCGGCCGGGAACTGGCGCTGGGTGACGTGGCGGATCGTCTCCAGGTCGGCGTTGCTGAGGATCGGGGTGGGGACCTCCAGCCGCTTGGCCTGGGCGGGCCCCTGCTCCAGCAGGTTGCCCCCCGCCCCGAGGCTGGTCGCCAGAGACATGACCAGCTCCTCGCGGATCGGGTCGATGGGCGGATTGGTCACCTGGGCGAAGAGCTGCTTGAAGTACGCGAAGAGGTTGACCGGGCGCTCGCTGAGCACCGCCAGAGGGGCGTCGTTGCCCATCGAGCCGACCGGCTCCTCGCCGTCGCGTGCCATCGGGGCGAGGACGAGCTTCAGCTCCTCCTCGGTGTAGCCGAACACGCGGTGTCGGACCAGGAGGGTGCCGGGGTCGGGATCGGGCGGGTCGGCGACCCGCTCCAGCTCGTCGAGACGGACGGCTCCCTGGCGGATCCACTCCCGGTAGGGGTGGCGCCGGCTGAGCAGGCTCTTGACGGCGTCGTCGTCCAGGATCTCGCCGGCCTCGGTGTCGACCAGGAGGAGCCGGCCCGGCTCCAGGCGCCACTTCTTGCTGATGCGCTCCTCGGCGATCGGCAGCACCCCGGCCTCGGAGGCCATCACCACCCAACCGTCCTCGGTGACCAGCCAGCGGGCCGGGCGGAGACCGTTGCGGTCGAGACTGGCGCCGATCAGGCGGCCATCGGTGAAGGCAATGGCGGCGGGGCCGTCCCAGGGCTCGATGAGCGAGGCGTGGAACTCGTAGAAGGCGTGCCGCTCCTCATCCATGAGCGGGTTCCGGTCCCAGGCCTCGGGGATCATCATCATGATCGCGTGCTCGACCGAGCGACCGGCCATGGTCAGCAGCTCGAGCGCATTGTCGAACTGGCTCGAGTCCGACCCCAACTCGTCGATGACGGGGCGGAGCTTGCTGATGTCGGCGCCGTAATGGGGGCTGCGGAACTTCGACTGGCGGGCCCGCATCCAGTTGACGTTGCCGCGCAGCGTGTTGATCTCGCCGTTGTGCGCGCTGAGGCGGAAGGGCTGGGCCAGGTCCCACCGGGGCAGGACGTTGGTGGAGAAGCGGGCGTGGACCATGGCGAGGCGGGAGACGGTCACCGGGTCGCGCAGGTCCGGGTAGAAGGCGGGGAGCTGGTCGGCGGTGAGCATCCCCTTGTAGACGAGGGTGCGGCTGCTGAGGCTCGCGATGTGGAAGCGGTCGCGGGTCAGCCCGACCGCGTCAGAGCGCCGCTCGATGACCCGCCGGAGGACGTAGAGGCGGCGTTCCAGGGTGTCGCCCTCGAGGCCGAAGGCACCGACGAAGAGCTGGCGGATGACCGGCATCCCGGCCAGGGCGGTCGGTCCGGCGCACGCCGGCTCCACCGGGACGTCACGCCAGCCGGCCAGCCGGAGGCCCTCGTCATGGCAGGCGCTGGCGACCAGCGCCTCGCAGTCCGCGCGGGCCGCGGCGTCCTGAGGAAGGAAGACCATCCCCACGCCGTAGGCCCCGGGCGCCGGGAGCGAGAGGCCGGCGTCCCGGCGCAGGAGGGCGTCGGGGATCTGGATCAGGATGCCGGCGCCGTCGCCGCTCAGCGGGTCCGAACCGGTGGCCCCACGGTGGCCGAGGTTGCAGAGCGCCTCCAGGCCGGAGCCGACGATCTTGTGGGTCGGCTCCCGGTGGAGCGTCGCCACGAAGGCGACCCCGCAGTTGTCGTGGTGCAGCCGCGGATCGTACAGGCCCCGCACCCGGTACGGGTCGCTGAGGTGTTCGGATAGGCCGGGCTGTGGTGGCATGGTGCGGGACGGTGGCTCCGGGGAGTGGGCGGGCGTACACCCGACTGGCGCCGGCCGGAGGGTCCCCGGACCGCGGGCCTGCGCGGGGCCGTCGTCGGGATCGACTTCGAGAGTACCAGGAACCTGGCGATTCGTGCCAAGCGTCAGGGTGTGCGAAACAGGCCCGCGGATCTTGTAGGCGATCGCGATCGGGACGGAGGTCCCGCCTCGGACACTGCCACATGGCCCAAATTCGCTACGATCCGCCCTCGATGGCAGCGCAGGTGTCGCCGGTGGCCGCGGTCGCGAAGAGCGGAAATGGGGTGGGGCTCCGGGCCCGGCTGCGCCGCGCCACACCCTGGTGGGCGCAGCCCCTCGCCATCGTGGTCGCGCTGGGCGCTTTCACCGTGTACTCAATCTGGACCTCCTTCTTCGGACCGGGGCCCAATCACGTCAGCGAGCACGCCAACTACCTCTCTCCCTTCTTCTCGCCGCTGATCTGGAAGACCGGCCCGGTGACCCCGGCGCTCTGGGTGCTCTGGGCGCCGCTCGGCTTCCGGGCCACCTGCTACTACTACCGGAAGTCCTATTACCGCGCCTTCTTCTGGGACCCGCCGGCATGCGCGGTCGGTGAGCTCCGGCGCCGCCCCTACCGGGGTGAGAGCCGCCTTCCCATGGTGCTCAACAATCTCCACCGCTTCTTCTGGTACCCGGCCTTCATCGTCGTGGTCCTGCTCTGGGTGGACGCCTTCGCCTCCTTCGACGACCGGGGCCACCTCTACCTCGGCCTGGGCACCCTGATCCTCCTCGTCAACGCGGTCCTGCTCTCCGCCTACAGCTTCGGCTGCCACGCCTTCCGGCACGCGGCCGGCGGGGGCCTCGACTGCTACTCCTGCTCCCAGGGCGGCAAGGCTCGCTGGCGGCTCTGGCGCGTCGTCACCGTCTTCAACGGCCACCATGCCGCCTGGGCCTGGGTCAGCATGTTCAGCGTGGTGATCGCCGAGGTCTACATCCGTCTCCTCCAGGCCGGGATGCCCGACCCCCACCTCCTGGTGAAATGAGCGAGAGGTATCAGACCCGCGAGTGCGACGTGCTGGTGATCGGCGCGGGCGGCGCCGGGCTGCGCGCCGCGATCGCCGCCGCCGAGGCCGGCTGCTCGACCCTGGTGGTCGGCAAGTCACTGCTCGGCAAGGCGCACACGGTGATGGCCGAGGGCGGCATCGCCGCCGGCCTCGCCAACCTCGACACCCCCGACAGCTGGGAGGTCCACTTCGCCGACACCATGCTGGGCGGCCAGCTCATCAACAACTGGCGGATGGTCGACCTCTACAGCCGCGAGGTCATCGACCGGGTCTACGAGCTGGAGCGCTGGGGTGGGCTGTTTGACCGCACCGACGACGGGCTGATCATGCAGCGGGCCTTCGGAGCGCACAGCTGGAAGCGGCTGTGCCACGTGGGGGACCGCACCGGGCTCGAATTGATCCGCACCCTCCAGGACAAGATGGTGCACACGCCCGGGACCGACGTGCTGATGGAGTGCACCCTCACCCGGTTGCTCACTCACGGCGACCGCGTCTGCGGTGCCTTCGGCTACCTCCGCAACACCGGCGAGCTGATCGTCATCCGCGCCGGCGCGGTGGTGATGGCGAGCGGCGGCTGGGGCCGCATGTTCCGCTATACGTCCAATAGCTGGGAGGGCACCGGCGACGGCGCCGCCATGGCCTACGAGGCGGGGGCCGAGTTGCAGGACATGGAGTTTGTCCAGTTCCACCCCACCGGGATGATCTGGCCGCCGGGCGCGCGCGGCATCCTGGTGACCGAGGCGGTCCGAGGCGAGGGCGGCATCCTCCGCAACTCCGAGGGCGAGCGCTTCATGGAGCGGTACGACCCGGTCAAGAAGGACCTCTCGAGCCGCGACGTGGTCGCCCGCTCCATCTACAAGGAGGTCCAGGCCGGCCGGGGCTCTCCCCACGGCGGCGCCTTCCTGGACATCGCGAGCCGGCGCAGCGCCGCCGACATCCGCAAGCGGCTCCCCTCGATGTGCGATCAGTTCGAGGCCCTGGCCGGGGTGGACATCAGCAAGGAGCCGATGGAGGTCGGCCCCACCATCCACTACACGATGGGCGGCATCCGGGTCGATCCGGAGACCGCGGCGAGCACTCTCCCCGGGCTCTACGCAGCCGGCGAGGCGGCGGCGGGGATGCATGGGGCCAACCGGCTGGGGGGCAACTCGCTGGGCGACATCCTGGTCTTCGGCCGGCGCGCCGGCGAGGCGGCTGCCAGCTCCGCCAAGGGTCTGGGCGCCAAGCCGGCCGTCTCCGAGAAGCAGCTCGCGGATGCGGAGGCGGCCGTCCTCCTCCCGCTCGCGCATGACCTCGGGGAGAAGGCGGAGAACTCCTACGTCCTCCACCGCGCTCTCCAGGAGGCGATGCAGGACGACGCCGGCATCGGCCGCAGCGAGGAGTCGCTCAACCGAGCGCTCACGGCCATCGGCGAGCTCACCGAGAGGAGCAGGCGGATGCGGGCCGGCGGTGGACGGGTGCTCAACCCCGGCTGGCACACCTGCCGGGACGTCGAGTCCATGCTCACCGTCTCCGAGGCGATCGTCCGCTGCGCCATCGCCCGCCGTGAGTCGCGGGGTTCGCAGTGGCGCTTCGACTTCCCTGAGAAGGACGCCCGCCTCGGGCGCACCAATCTGGTGGCCCGCAAGCGGGCCGGCGCCATGGTGGTGGAGGAGCGTCCCCTCGAACTGATGCCCGACGACGTCGTCACCCGGCTGGCGCGGAGCCGGTTCTTCGACCCGGCTGCGCTGCCGCCCCACTACGCCGGCAAGGTCCCGGCCCCGGGCCCGAAGGCGCACTGATGGCGGGCGCCCTGCCCCAGCCGAGCGATGCGGTGCCGCAGCCGGGCGCCGGGCTATCCGCGCCGGTCGATGGGCCGCCCACGACCGAGAGCGGCCTCACCGGGGAGACCATCACGCTGCGCGTCTTCAAGGGGCAGCCCGGCGGCGAGATGGGCTACGCGACCCACCAGGTCCCCGAGGTCACCGGGATGGTGGTCCTCGATGCCGTCCACTGGGTGCAGCGCAACGAGGACAGCGATCTCGCCTGCCGCTGGAACTGCAAGGCCGGCAAGTGCGGTTCGTGCAGCGCGGAGGTCAACGGGCACCCCGTCCTGATGTGCAAGACGCGGATCGACACCCTCCCGCGCGGGCCGGTCACGGTCCAGCCGATGAAGTCTTTCCCGCTGATCAAGGACCTGGTCACCGACATCTCGCGCAACTACGAAACCAACAAGCTGATCCCGCCCTTCACCGCCGCCCCCGACGACGGCACCCCGTGGCGGATCCAGCAGATGGACATCGACCGCCTCTACGAGCACCGCCGCTGCATCGAGTGCTTCCTCTGCCAGGACGTCTGCCACGTCAACCGCAGCCATGACCTGAGCGCGCGCTTCTTCGGACCGCGCTTCTTCGTCCGGGTGGCGAGCCTGGAGATGCACCCCAAGGACATCCTGGACCGCCGCGATCTGCTCCGCGACCAGGGTGGGCTCGGCTACTGCAACATCACCAAGTGCTGTTCCGAGGTCTGCCCGGAGCACATCCACATCACCGACAACGCGATCATCCCGCTCAAGGAGCGGGTGGCCGACGCCCACTGGGACCCGCTGCGCTGGGTGGCGCGCAAGCTGCGCGGCTCCGGCACCAAGGCGGGGGAGAAGGCGGCGGCCGAGTGAGGCGGCGGGCGCGGTGATCGCTGCCATCGTCCTGGCGGCGATCCTCGCCGTCATGGTGCTCGCCTTCATCGCCTTTTTTCGCTACTCGCGGACGCCGGAGTGGGGGGACTCCGACGTCCGCAAGGCCGCGCTCGAGCTGCTGGTGTCGATCGGCCCCTTCTGGGGGATGCATTTCAAGGCGCCGCGCCCGGAGCTCCCCACCGTGACCACACCGGGCGCCGACCCGGAGCCGCTGCCCACCTGGGGCGACGAGGAGCAGCCGCCCCCGGCTCTGGGCGAGGGGCAGCCGCCTCCGGCCCGGGGCGAGGGGTAAGCCGGCCCCGGGCGACGAGAAGCCCCCGCTCCCGGCGAGCTGTCCCGGCCCTCAGTCCTCGTCGTGGTGATAGAGGCTCGGCAGCAGGGGGTCGATCTGGGTTCGGTTGGCTTCGATGACCCCGACGATCTCCTCGACCGCCGCCGCGGAGCGGTGCAGGGCGGCCTGGTCCTCCCCGCTCAGGTCCATCTCCACCACCTCGACGAGGCCACCCGAACCGAGCCGGGCCGGGACCCCGCTGAACACTCCGGTGACGCCGTACTCTCCGTGGAGGTGGACGCTGCAGGGGAGGATCTGCCGCGTGTCGAGGAGGATGGCGTCGACCATCTGGACGACCGCCGCGCCCGGTGCGTAGTAGGCGCTGCCGGTCTTGAGCAGGCTGACGATCTCGGCGCCACCGTCGCGGGTGCGCTGCACGATCTGCTCCAGCCGCTCGGGGGCGATCAGCTCGGCCACCGGTCTTCCGGCGACCGTCGTCAGCTGGGTGAGCGGGACCATGGTGTCGCCGTGCCCACCCAGCACATAGGCCTGGACGTCGCGCACCGACGCGCCCAGCTCCTGGGCGATGAAGGTCCGGAAGCGTGCGGTGTCGAGAATCCCCGCCATCCCGATCACTCGCCGGCGGGGAAAGCCGCTGGCCGCCAGACCGACCTGGGCCATGGCGTCAAGCGGGTTGCTCACGATGATCAGCACGGCCTGGGGGGAGGCCGCCGCAGCCTGCCGGACCACCCCGCTGACGATCCCGGCGTTGGTCATCAGCAGGTCGTCCCGCGACATCCCCGGCTTGCGGGCGACCCCGCTCGTGACCACCACGATGTCGCTGCCCGAGGTCTCCTGGTAGCCGTTGGTGCCGGTGACCTGGCTGTCGTGTCCGACCACCGGCCCCGCCTCGAGGATGTCCAGCGCCTTGCCCTGGGGCAGGCCCTCGACGATGTCGACCAGGACGATGTCGGCATAGTCGCGCTCGGCGAGACGCAGGGCCACGCTGGCGCCGACGTTGCCCGCGCCGACGATGGTGATCTTGTGGCGCACGGTGAGCCTCCGATAGGTTGGGCCGGCATCGCAGGCGGCATCCCGATTGTAGGAAGCCCGTGTCTCGGGACCGGCGCCCGCATTGGGCGTGGCGGTGCGATCCTTGCCTCCATGGTGATGCGCAGGCGGCTTCCCCGCGGGGCCCGTGATCGGGCGGCGATCGTCGTGGAGCGGCTCGCGAGCGAATACCCGGTGGCCGAGTGCGCTCTGGTCCACCAGGGACCGCTGCAGCTCCTGGTCGCGACCATCCTCTCCGCCCAGTGCACCGACGAGCGGGTCAATCTGGTCACCCCGGCCCTCTTTGCCCGCTATCGCGACGCGGCCGCCTTCGCCGGGGCCGATCCCGCCGATCTGGAGGGGCTGATCCGCAGCACCGGCTTCTTCCGGGCCAAGGCCCGCTCGATCATCGAGATGAGCGAGGAGGTGGTGGCGCGCTTCGGGGGGGAGGTGCCGGACCGGATGGAGGAGCTGGTGACCCTCCGCGGTGTGGGCCGCAAGACCGCCAACGTCGTCCTGGGCGTCGCCTTCGGCAAGCCGGGATTTGCCGTGGACACCCACGTGACCCGACTCGCCGCCCGTCTCAAGCTCACCGCGTCGACGGATCCGGTGGAGATCGAGGAGGACGTCTGCTCCATGGTCCCGGCCGCCGAGTGGACCGCGCTCGGGCTCCGGCTGATCCTGCACGGGCGCCGGGTCTGCACAGCGCGCAACCCGCGCTGCCCGGGATGCGTCCTGAATGACGTCTGCCCGTCGGCGGAGATGGCTGGCCTGAGGCCGCCGCGGGCGAGCCGGTCACGGGCCCCGGGGTCGCGCGGCTGATCGCAAAACCCTCCCGGAAGCCGCCTGATGGTGGCGTTCGAGTAACGGGGGGGCGAGCCGAAGGGCCGGTCAGGTACGATTCCCGCGTCCAACCAGTCATGCCCATCTAGTGACAGTTACTTCCGCACCGCTTCCGTCCGCCCTGGAGCCGGCCGAGACCGACGAAACCAGGACGAGCGGTCCGCGACCCCTCCGCACCGGGCACCGTCTCCCGGTTGCCAGCCCCGGGCCGCGCCTTCCCGGGATGCACCGTCCCGAGGGTCTGGCCGCCGCCGCGCGCCCCGGCGATGTCCCCCAACCGCAGCACCTCCACCTGCCCGGCTGGGTGCGCCGCGCCCACGGTCAGGCGCGTCCCATCCTCGCCGACCTGATCGGCAATCTCTCCGGAGAGCCTCGCCAGCAGTTCTCGGCGCACGTCGCCGCGCTGGTCGAGGGGATGAGCTCCGGCAAGTTCAGCCTCGCCTGGCAGTACCCGAGCCTCATCGACGAGGGGTGGGCGCTGGTGGTGCGGCAGCGGGCCGTCACCGAGGAAGAGTCCAAGCGGCGTCGAGGTCTGGAGAGCGCGCGGCGGAAGGTCGCCGATCAGCTTCGCGATGCCGGCGCCCGCCTGACCGCGGAGACGGCCACCCGGCTCAACCGGACCCTCCGGTCGGCCGACGGTCCGGATGCGATCAAGGAGGTGGCCGCCGAGCTGGACCACGCGGTCGCAGCGGTGCGCACCATCGAGGAACGCCGCCGGGATCGCGAGATCGATCGCACCCGCGAACGGCTCCGCCGCTCTCTTCCGCGCAGCGCGGACGTCGGGGGCCCGGCCGAGAGCTGGCAGGACTCGCTGCGCCGCATCGCCGAGCAGTATTCGGAGTAGCGGGGAGCGGCACCTCTCCGGAGGGAGCCCGGCCTGAGCGGCGCATCGCATCAACCGCCTAATGGCGCAAGCTCCTTGGGGATGCACGAGGACGAGCTGCTGATGCGCCACGCCCTGGCGCTTGCCGCGCGGGCCGGCCGGCGGGGTGAGGTGCCGGTGGCGGCGCTCGCGGTGGCCGGCGGGAGCGTGATCGCGACCGCCGGCAATCGGATGGAGCGGGGCGGTGACGCCACCGAGCATGCCGAGATCCGGGTGCTGCGGGCCGCCGCCCGGCGGTTGGGGGGATGGCGGCTCGATGGGGTGACCGTGGTGGTGACCCTGGAACCGTGCCCGATGTGCGCTGGGGCGATGATCCAGGCTCGGATCGATCGCTGCGTGTACGGTGCCCGCGACCCCAAGAAGGGTGCCGACGGCAGCGTGTACCAGGTCCTTCGCCACCCCGGCAACAACCATCGGATGGAGGTCACCGAAGGAGTGCTGGCAGAGGACTGCGGGCAGCTGCTCCGCGACTTCTTTCGGCGGCTGCGCGAGGACTGAGGCGCGACCCCGAAGCGACGGTCAGGCGCCGGCGGCGACGACCCCGTCCTCGCCGTCCGGGACCACCTCGGCCGCGCCGCGCCCCGAGCTCCGCGCCGCGGGGGGCTCGGTCGCTCCCTGGGGCGCGAATTGATGCTCGTAGAGGGTGGCGTAGAGGCCACCCATGCGGAGCAGCTCAGCGTGGGTGCCGTGCTCGACCAGCCGGCCGTGGTCGATGACGAAGATCACGTCGGCGGCGAGGATGGTGGAGAGCCGATGGGCGATGGCGATGGTGGTCCGCTCCCGGATGAGCGGGGAGAGCGCGGCCTGCACCAGCCGCTCGCTGGTGGTGTCGAGGGCGGCGGTCGCCTCGTCGAGGATGAGGATGCGCGGCGACTTGAGGATCACCCGGGCGATCGCCATGCGCTGCTTCTCTCCCCCTGAGAACCGGTAGCCGCGCTCCCCGACCACGGTGTCGTAGCCGTCGGCCAGCTCGGTGATCCGGTCATGGATGAAGGCGGCACGGCAGGCCGCCTCCAGCTCCTCCTGGGTCGCGTCGGGGCGCGCGTAGAGGAGGTTGCGGCGCACCGAGGCGTGGAAGAGGTAGGTCTCCTGGGTGACGATGCCGAGCTGGTCGGCGATGGAGGCGAGGGTCAGGCTCCGGACGTCGTGGCCGTCGATGCGCACCGCCCCCAGGGTAACGTCGTAGAGCCGCGGGATCAGGTAGGAGACGGTGGTCTTGCCCGCCCCGGTGGGACCGACGATGGCGGCGAGCTGGCCTGGCGCGATGTGCATCTCCAGGTCCTCGATGGCCCACGGCCGGGGCGCCTCCTGGTCGGCGTGGACGGCGCTCTGCTGGGTGGTGAGGTGGGCCGGGTCGTAGCGGAAGTAGACGTGGTCCAGCTCGATCTCGGCGCCGGCTCGCCGGGAGGGGAGGGGAACGGCATCGGGCGCGTCGACGATGTCCTGGGGGATCTCCAGGTAGTCGAAGATCCGCTCAAAGAGGGCGAGCGACGACTGGGCCTCGACCGACACCTGGAGCATCTGGCCGATCGGGAAGAAGAGCCGGCTCTGCAGGGTGGTGATGGCGACGATGGTCCCGGCGGTGATCCCGGAGCTCAGGCCGCTGCTGTGGTAGATGACGAAGGCCGAGACCAGGTAGACGAGCGCCGGCGCGATCGAGAAGAAGACCTGGACCATGGCGAAGAGGACCCGCCCCACCATCGCCGCCCGGATCGAGAGATCGGCCACCTGGCGGTTCTCCGACCGGAAGCGCTCCATCTCCTCGCGCTGGCGGCCAAAGGTCTTGCCCAGCAGGATGCCGGAGATGGAGAGCGTCTCCTGGGTGATGGCGCTCATCTCGGCCTTGGATTCCTGCGCCAGGAGGGTGACCTTGCGCCGCGCGTTCCCCGCCCGGTAGGTGAGGAAGAGGAAGACCGGCATCATGAAGAGGGAGAGGGCCGTGAGCTGCCAGCTGAGCACCAGCATCGCCACCAGGGTGCTGGCGATCACGACCACGTTGGCGACGATCGAGGAGGCGGTGTCGGTCACCACCGACTGGATGCCCCCGATGTCGTTGGTGAAGCGTGACTGGATCTCCCCGGTGCGGGTGGAGGTGAAGAAGCGCATCGAGAGCCCCTGGAGGTGCGCGTAGAGCGAGTTGCGGAGGTCCTCCATCAGCCGCTGGCCGATGCTGTTGATCTGGTAGGTCTGGGCGATCCCGACGACGCCGGTGATCATCGGGATGAGGATCATGAGCCCGGCGTAGATGCCCACCAGGCCCATCTCGGGCCCACCGCCTCCGACCGGGAAGAGGGCGTCGAAGACGAACTTGATCAGGATCGGGTTGACGACGCCCAGGCCCGAGGTGAAGACGATCAGCCCGACGGCCAACACCACCTGGTGGCGGTGGGGGCGGAAGAGGCCGAACACCTGGCCGGCGAGGTGGCGGTTGGACACCCGGCCGCTCGGCTTCTCGGCGGGGGAGCCATGCGCCCAACGGTGCATGGTCAGGAGGCCTGGGGAAGGTGGGGGCTCATTACCTCACTCTACCGACGTGCCGCCGAGTGGGGCCGTGCCCGCCGCCGCCCGCTACCGGGACGGCTGCTCCTCCGGATGGAGACCCTCGGCCCTCTCCCACCCCCGGCGCGCCTCCCGGTAGAGGGCGCGGAAGAAGGGCTCGCCCCAGAGCCCGATGGAGAGGGCGGCACCGAAGAGAACCACGGCGTCGACGCTCTCGCGCCCCTCCCGGGCCCAGTAGACGTCCTTGAGATTGAGCCAGAGAGCGAATTCGTCGAGGGTTAGCGCGGATGCCGCCCCGTAGGTCACGGCGGTGAGCTTGGAGGCGGGGCCCTCCGGTCGGGCGCCGTCGCCGGTGCCGACCTCGACCAGCCAGAGGTAGCCGGTGCCCAGCAGTCCGGCGATCCCGAAGACGAGATGGTGGAGGTGACGGCCGCCAAGTCCGAGGTCGTGAAAGGGCCCGACCCCGCGCCGGATGGCGTGGGTGATGCCGCGGGTGGCGGCGAAGGCCGTGAAGAAGCCGGCGGAGGAGAGGAAAAGTCGCTCCCGCCGGGTGTCGGCGAAGTGCAGCCGGTAGAGGTGGGCGACACGGTGAGGGGAGACGGGGCGCATCGGGCAAGTCTGCCTCACCCGGGCGGGGTCACGGGTGTCGGCGGCGCCTTTTTAGCTCATCGTGGATGTCGAGGTAGGTGGGCCCCCGGTAGCGGCTCCGGTATCGGGGGCGGGTGGGGCGCAGGCGATTGCTCCACCACATCAGGGCCACGAACCCGAGGGCGAGGACCGCGATGACGATCAGCCCGGACACTCGAGCCAGTCTAG
>PLOF01000003.1 GCA_003142035.1 Candidatus Dormiibacterota bacterium | reverse complement strand
CCGCGCAGGGAGGATTCGTTGGTGCTGACTCCGATCGCGAGGGCCCCGGCGGGGCAGCGAGGAGGACGATTCGAGCGCCGACAAACGCCTGGGGCTGCCGCAGTCGGCACGGATAGGGCGCGGGGACGACTAGACTTCCGAGGCGCAGCCGCAGCTATGGCGGCACCGCGATCTCTCCGATGAGGCCACGGTTGTGGGCGATGTGGACACTTTGCTGATCACCCAGGGGCTGGAGCCGATGCCGCTACTGCTCACTCTGGCCACGCTCCGGCCGCGGCGAGCAGTGGTGGTCGGGCACACCCACCAGTTGAGTGAAGACACCATCGGGCAGGCGCTCGGCGGCTCGAAGATCGATCTGGTGCTCTGGCCGCTCAGCGACCCTCGCAGCCCGGCGGCGATCAGCGCGCGTCTGAGCCAGCTGCTGATCGACACTGCAAACGGGTGGCTGAGCGGGCCGTTCCACCTCGCCTACACTGGCGGTACCAAGGCGATGAGCGTGGAGACCTTCCGGTGGTGGCGGCAACTGCGCTGCGCCTCTTCGGACGCCTGGTCGGCCACTCGGGCCTGGTATCTTGACGACCGCAGCCGCACTATTCGGCCGTGGCCGGACGGCAACCCGGTCAGCCTCAGCGACGACGGTCTCGCCCTGGCCACGGTGGCGAGCCTTCATACTGGCGGATTCCAGCTGCGGCTGGCGTCGCCTGGCGGCGCTGCTGGGAGTTTCTTCAGCCGAGGGGATCGTGAGGTCCAGACCGCCGACCGGCAGGCGCTCGCGGCCCGTCTCGGGCAGGTGCTGGGAGGCGTCTGGCACTCGGTCGGCATGCTCAAGGCATCTGGCACGGAATCGCAGGCGATCGATGCCATGGGACTGGTGTCGGGTCGGGTCGTCGTCGCCACTCTGGTGGTCAAGCCGGAGCGTGCAGAAAGGCAGCCGGGAAGCACCTTCAATCCACAGGAAGTGGTGCCGGGGCTGAAGTTGGCCGGCTTCCGCGCCCTGGAGCTCGCCCGGGCCTTGGGTGGCGACCTGGCTCGCGCGGTGCTGGTCTCCCAGGTGGCGACTCCGGATCAGTGCGAAGCCGCCGCGGCCGACCTGCCCGATCTCGGGCCGGCCGACGACCGCCGGGTGGCTTTCGTGACCCAGAGTGAGGCCGCCGGCGGTGACGGCTGGGCTGGTCAACTCAACCTCGAAGGCACTCCGCCGCCGGCACGGGGAGGGGAGAGCCGAGGCCACGCTTTTGGCGCCGTGCCGAGCGGGCGACATCTGCTGGCCACGGTCGGCACCAACCCGCTCCCGGTGGTGCATGCGATCGGCACCCTGCGGCCGGAGCGGGTGACGCTGCTCTGCTCGCAGGCCACCGAGCGTCTGGTCCTGCCGATCACGGATGCCACCTATGCGGCATACGGAGAGAGACCCAGGGTCGACTACCTCACCCTTCGGGACCCGGCGGACCTGATCAGCTCGCTGACAGCTTCCGATGGCACGCTGGGAGTCACCGATGTGGCCTACACGGGCGGCACCAAGGTGATGGCGGTGGCCGCCGCCGCCGCCCACGAGGCCGCCAAGCTCTGGTACGTCGACGACGATCAATCGTGGCTGCGCGGCGCCGGCACCGTGGAGCACCCACTGCGGCCGCCGTTGGGGCCCATCTCGCTGGAAGTGATGGCGACCCTGCACTCGGTTTCACGGCTAAAATCCTGCTCGCCGCGCTGGACGGACACCACTGGGATTCCATGCGCCCGGGTGCCGGCGCTGGTGACCCAGCAACAGATTTATGCGGCGGCGCTAGACATGGAGGCGCAGACCGCCAGGGCTGTCTTCGATGCTTGCCAAGGTGAAGGGCTGACGGCCAGCGTGCACGCGAGGAAGCGGGGCGAGACCCATCCGCCCGCGGACCCGCAGCTCAAGCCGGTCCTGATGCGTACCTTGGGGTTGAGCTCGTCGGTCGAACGCGACTTCGAGGTGGACGTCTGCGTGATCGTCGGCACCCAGCTCACCCTGTTCTCCTGCAAGACGGCATGGGGGACGACGGCCTCGTTGCTGACCTATCTCGCCGAGGCCAGGATCCGGGCCCGCCAGCTGGGCGGGGACCACGCCCAGGCCGTGCTGGTGGTCGGATACCAGNNCGCCCTCCAGGGGTTGGGCCCGGCCCCGCGCCGCCACCACATCCTCGGCTTCGCCGATCACGTGCTGCGGCCCAGCGATCAGCTACTGGCGATCATCACCGGGGCCGCTCGATGAGCATGCTCGTGGGCTTCGACCTAGCCCAGGTCCAGGCGTACGTCTTCGCCACCCGCCGGCTGCGCGATGCGGTGGCGGGATCGCTGCAGGCATCCGAGGCGATAACCCCGGCGGTGCTCAAGGCTGGCGGGGCCGCGGCCACCGAGATCCTGTTCTGCGCCGGGGGCAATGCGCTGGTCGAGCTGGACGGCGGCGAGGCCGGGGAGCGCGCCCGGGAGTTGACGCGCGCGGTCACCGCTCACGTCCTGGAGTCGGCGCCCGGGCTGAGCGTGATCACCCACGCCGAAATCCTCCCCACCGGGGCCGGTCCGCAGGAGCGCCTGGATGGGCTCCGGGCAGTGCAGCGCGGGCTGGAGCGACGCAAGGTGGCGGGACCAAGCTCGACTCCGCTGCTCCAGCTAGGGATTGCTGCATCCTGCGTGGAGACGCGGCTGGCCGCGTCCTGGCTGATCACTCCGCCCGGTGGCGGGGAGCGGGTGCCGGTATCCGATGCGGTTCGGGTTCGCCGGGGTCGGTGGAGGGACATCCGGCAGCGGGATGCCGACGACCACGCCGTTGCCCTCAGCACGGCAGGGGAGCGGCTCGGAACCGGCTGGCGGCCGGTGCTTCCCGGCGACGAGCTGACGGGGATCATGCGCCGCGACGGCGAGGCCCAGGGGGGCGCGAGGCTGGCGCTGGTTCACGTGGATGGCAACGACGTCGCCGGTCTGCTGCTCGACGCTACGCAGCGTGCCGTTGGGCGGTCGCAAGACCCCCTGGCGGCGCTGGCCCAGATCAGCACAAAGCTGAGCGCGGTGTTCGCCGCGGCCCAGAGGGCGGTGGTCGAGGCGGTCGCTGCGGCGGTCGCCGTCAGCGCCGACGGCGGGCCGGTGCTGACGAGCTCGGTACCGGGCCTCGACCTGCAACTTCACACGTCGGAGCCCGGCGTCGAGGCGGTCCTCCCGATCCGGCCGCTCTTCGCCGGCGGCGACGACCTCACCTTCCTGTGTGACGGACACCTGGCGATCACCCTGGCGGTGGTCGCCCTCGACACGGTGAAGCAGAAGAGCAAGGAACTTGATCTCGGTTTGGGGGCCAGCGCCGGGGTCGCGATCGGTGGGCCCCACGCCCCCTATGACCGTCTCCGCCGGATCGCCGGGGCCGCCTGCCAGACCGCCAAGCGCGAGGTCCGGGCCCGGTCCCGGCAGGCGGGCGATAGCGGATCCCAGCTGGCTCTGGACTGGCATGACGGCGCCTTCCCCGACGCTGAGTTCCTTTCGGCGTGGCGGGAGCGCGCCCTCACCGTCCCCGACGGGGGTGCTGGTCTAGCCTGGCTGACCGGCCGGCCCTACCTCCTGGACGGCGAGCGGCGATGGTCGCTCCGCACCCTGGTCGACACCCATCTCGGGACAGATGTCGAGGGGGTGGGCAGCCTGCGCTCACCCTGGTGGCAGGCCCATGGTTCCCGGCTGGCGGAGATTNNGAGATCCGTGACCAAGCCTCCCGGGGTCCGGCCACGCTCGGCGACGCCCTCAGGAAATGGCGCTGGCCCAAGGGGAAGCCGCCCGACTGGATCGACTTCAATCAGCACCCGCTCCGTAGCAAGTCCACCACGGTCATCGACGCCATCGAGCTCGAGGGCCTGCACATGCCGCTGCCGTGAACGCACCTCAACTGCCGGGCTGGTGGCTCTCGGTGCGGCTGCTGACCCAGACCGCCCTGGCCGCTGACGCGGCAGCCAAGGCCCGGGTCGACGTGGAGGTATCGGCGGACGAATGGGGGATCCCGCTGCTCAACGGGCGGCGGGTGCAGGGGCTCCTGGCCGAGGCGCTCCGAAGCCTGCCCGAGGCCCTGGCGCCAACGACTGTCGTCGATGACCTGGTGGGGTTGCCCCGTCGGCTCGAGGTTGGCGGCCGCCCCTCCCTGGGCGGTCTCCAGCTCCATCCGGCGGTCGTGGAACTGATCCGGGCGGCGGTGAGGCGGTCCGCCTCGCCGCTCTCCCCCGAGACGGTCCTTGGCGCCCTTACCGACGAGCACGCGATGACGGCCCGCGAGCGAGAGCGGTTCGGCGCTCCGGCCGGCATGGCCCTGCGCCGTATCCGGGTGCTGCGCCAGGGCACGATCCTGTACGGCCGCATCCACGGTTTGGAGCAGATGGATGCCGAGCACCTCCAGGTGCTGGCCCGCGGTTACCTGGCGCTGCGTCATCTCGGGCTGCGCCGCAATCGCGGCTGGGGGCACGTTGCGGTGCGGCTGCTTCGCGACGGTGAGGACCGCACCGGTGACTGCTTGGACGGCCGGCTGAGTGGGATCGAGGTGTCGCCCACCGGGGGCGGCGCGCTCGGCGGTTCACCGCAGCCGACGGAGGAGGAGGAGGAGGAGCCCCGCTACCTACACGTCCTACTCCGGCTAACGCGACCGGTGGTCGCCACCGCCGCCGGCGGCGATGCCGGCCGGACGCTCACCCACGACCACCTGCCGGGAGCGATGCTTCGGGGCGCGATCGCCAGCCTGCCCCGGGTGAGGGAAGACCCGGAGTTGCGCGACCACCTGATCCTCTCCGGGCGGGTCCGTTGCCTACCGGCCAGGCCGGCC
>PLOF01000142.1 GCA_003142035.1 Candidatus Dormiibacterota bacterium | reverse complement strand
GACGACGGGGATCATCCGCCGCCGTCGGTACCCATCCGTCTGATCGCGGTGTGGTCCGGCGCCGTCCCCCACGGGGGATGGCGTCGGGTCAGAGCGTTGCCCGCGGAGCCCGGAGCCAGCCCTCGATCTCGGCGATCCAGCGGACCCCCGGCGGCCCCATGCCGGCTCCCGGGACCCCGAGGCGCTGGAGCACGGTCCGCCGCGGGCCCATCCGAACGATCCGCCGGTGGGGCAGGCCGGCAAGCCGCTGGGCCTCCCGGAGAGCCCCCTCCTCGTCCTCGCAGACGCGGTCGACCAGCCCGAGGGTCACCGCCTCGGTGCCGAGCCAGACCTCTCCGGTGGTGACCCGGGCGAGCTGCGCCTCATCGAGGCCGCGGGCGTCGGCCACGGCGCCGGTGAAGCGGTGGAAGATGGCGTCGACGAGCGCCCGCTCCTTGCCCTGATCCTCTTCGGTGGGCTCCCGCCAGGGGGCGCCCAGATCCTTGAACGGCCCTGTCTTGGTCACCTGCACGCTGGCGCCGAGCCGGCGCAGCGCCTCGACGGCGACCGGTCGCACCGAGATCACGCCAATGGAGCCGACGATCGCCGAGGGGAAGGCGAGGATGCGGCTGGCTCCGCAGGCCGCGAAGTAGGCACCCGACGCTCCGGTGCTGCGAATCCAGGCGACCACCGGCTTCTCGCGTGCCAGCCTGCGCACGCCCAGGTAGAGGGCCTCGGACTCGGTCGCGCTGCCCCCCGGCGAGTCGATCTCGAGGAGGACCGCTCGCACCCTCGGATTGCGACGGGCCTCACCGAGGCTGCGGAGGGTCTCATCGGTCCTCACCGCCCCGCCGATCACACCGCGCAGGCCGATGACCGCGATCCGCCGGCGGTCGGCGGAGGCTGCGAGCCGGCTCACGCCCCGGGCTCCCTCGGTCATGTCAGCGATCCTACGCCGGGTTGGTCTTCTCGGCGTACCCCCCCACCGCGGCTGGGACGCTCAGGGAATGCGTCCCGGGAACCGAGGCCCTAGGCCGCCACGCTGCGCAGGTAGAGGAAGGCGCCGGCCGCGACCAGCGCGACGAAGATCAGCAGGACGAGGACACGCAAGACGGTGCGCGACCGCCCCACCCGGGGTGCGCTGACGACCGGCTGGGCGGGGTAACCGTACTCGGGATGCACCCCGACACCGGCATAGGCACCGCCCGCGGAGGGGCCGCCGGCGGAGGGGCGGCCGGTCGAGCCGGCTGCTGCTGGGATGGGGGTCCCCGCCGGGTACATCGATGGCCTCTGCTCGCGAATGCCCCAGCCGCAACCGCCGGCGTCCGTCGGAGCGGGCACGGTCGACGCGAGGGCGGCGGTGGCCGCGACGGGCGGCGCAGGTGAGCTGGTGGGGGCGGACATGCGCGGTGCGGCGGCCAGTGCGGGCCCCGCACCCCCGTCCAGGTGAAAGGCCATCGCAGCCCGAGGGGCCGGCGGCGGGACGGCGGGAGGGAGGGCCGGGGTGATGCGTGCCGGAGCCGCGGAGCGACCATCCGAGCGCGTGGGCCCCGGCGCCGGGGGCGGGCCCCACACCGGAGGGACGTGAGCACGGGGGGTGTGGGGCTGCACCCTGGGCACCCCGGTCCACCCGTTGGACGCCCACACCTGGTGGCTGCTCAACGACAAGCGCTCAGCCGGCCACCCTCCCTCCTCGCCGGGCGCGGAGCGCGGACCTGCCTGAAAGTCGAGTGACACCGGCGGCGGCGGGCTCGCGGGAGCCGGCGCGGCGCCCCCTCCGTCGTTGCCGTACACGGCGAAACCACTCGATGCATCGCTGGACGGGGGCCGGGGAGTGAGTGGCGCAGAGCAGCTTCTGCACACGGACGCGTACGTCGAGTTGGCGGTCGCGCACGACGGACAGACCTGCTGTGACACCACGTTCCTTCCTCCTCCCGAGGACGGGTGGAATGCACTTGCAGACTACTGTGTGTGAAAGCGTGAACCGCCCCTATCGGAGCAATGAGGCCACTGCGTTACCCGCGTGAGACAAAGCTCTGGACACTCCAGAGCGCCCGACCGCATACGCCCAACAACCGGCGGTGACTGTGCTCGAAGCGGCCCCCCGTCAGTGGAAATCGTGCGACGCGGAGGGCCACGCGGGCAGGTCATCCCGAGGGGCGGCGGTGTTCGGATGGCCGTCTCCGTCCAGGGCGGTGACGGAGGTGACGAGCAGATTGCAGCGCCCCGAGCTCACCTCCAGGGTCCCCTCGGCGAGCAGCAGGGGGCTGGCATTGGCGATGGTGCGAGTGCGCCTGGCGACCTCCGGCCGGAAGATGAGATCGAGATGAGCGCCCTCGTCGGCGAGCGTGAAGAAGCGGAAGCCCTTCGCCGAGACCGGGGCCTGCCGGGCGATCACCAGCCCGGCGACCGTGATCCGTGACCCGTCAGGGAGCTCGGCGACCCTCGCCAGCGGAACGCAGCCCAGGGCGTCCAGGGAGGGCCGGAGCAGGCTGACCAGGTGGCGCCCGGTGCTCACCCCATGGACCGCGTAGTCGGCGGCAACCCGGTCGCGCTCGCTCATCGGCGGCAGTTCCGGGGCCGGGGCGGGCAGGTCGAGAAGCGGCCCGAGCGGCGGGACGGCGGCCAGGGGAGCGGCGGTGACGTGACCCCGTCCCCGCGGAGGTCCCGGCGTCGCAGCCGAGCGGCTACCGCTTCCGGCAGGGCGGCGAGGCGGCAGCGAGCCCTCCACCCCGACCAGCTCCCAGAGCAGCTCACGGCGGGGACGTCCGGGATGGACGCGATCGAAGGCCCCGCAGCGGACCAGCTGCTCCATCGCCGGCCGGGTGAGCCCGGTGTGCCGCCAGAACTCCCCCACCGAACCGGTGGCACCGGCGTCGACGGCCGCCGCGCAGGCCGCCCGTCCGGCCGGACCGAGCCCGGCGACGTAGTTGAATCCAAGGCGCACGCCCCACGCCTCGAGCTGCATCCCCACGGCGGGGTGAGACGAGCCCGGCTCTGCCGGGCCGTCGAGGGGCGGCGAGCCCCTGTGAGATGGGCGGGGCCCCCACGCGGCCTGCCGCGTGGGGTGATCCTCCTCCAANNTGGTAGAAGCCCATCGGCTGCGCGTTGAGCAGGGCGCAGAGCCAGTGGGTCGGGTACTCCAGGCGCAGCCAGGCGGTCTCGTAGACGGTCCGGGCGAAGGCGGCGGCGTGCGACTTGCAGAAGCCGAACGCGGCGAATCCGGCGACGCTCCGGAAGAGCTTCTCGGCGACACCGGCGTCGATGCCGCCGTGCTCGCCGCAGCGGCGGACGAAGTCGTCGTGCAGCGACTGCATCTCGAGCCGCGAGCGATGCCGGTTCATCGCCCGGCGGAAGCGGTCGGCCTCACCGGCACTGTAGCCGGCGAGATCCATGACGATGCGCAGGATCTGCTCCTGGTAGAGGATGACCCCCTTTGTTTCCGACAGAATTGGCTCTAAGCTGGGATGGAGGTAGCTGACCGGTTCCAGCCCCTGCCGCCGGCGCAGGTAGGGGTTCACGGCATCCCCCTGGATGGGCCCGGGCCGGATGATGGCGACCTGGACCACCAGGTCGTTGAATTCCCGTGGCTGGGATTGGTGGAGCGCCTGCTGCTGGGCTCTCGACTCGATCTGGAAGAGGCCGATGGTGTCGACCGCGCAGATCATGTCGTAGACGCGCGGATCGTCGAGGCTCAGGCTGTCGAGGTCGGGCCGGACGCCATGGGTCCGCTCGATCATCTCCAGGCACTCGGCGACCGCGGAGAGGGTGCGCAGCCCCAGCAGATCCATCTTGATGAGGCCGAGGTCCTCGACGTCGTCCTTGTTGAATTGGACCACCACCCGGCCCTCCATGCTGGCGCGCTCCACCGGGACCACGTCGATGAGCGGCTCGCCAGTGACCAGCATGCCGCCGACGTGGATGGAGAGATGCCGGGGAGTGCCCTCGATGGCCCGCAGGATCTCCAGGAACTGCTGCCACGGGAGCGCTCCGCTGGCGGCATGCGCCTGCAGGCCGGCCGCCTCCAGGGCGTCCTCCACCCCGCCCTCGCGCCAGCCGTCGACGGACTTGGCGAGCCGGTCGATGATCGGCTCGGGGAAGCCCATCGCCTTGCCCACCTCGCGCACCGCAAGGCGCGGGCGGAAGGTGACCACGTTGGCGACCATCCCGGTGCGCTCCGCCCCGTACTTCTCGTACACGTGCTGGATCACCTGCTCGCGGTGATCGGTGGAGAAGTCGATGTCGATGTCGGGCGTCCCCTGATGGTCGACGTGGAGAAAGCGCTCGAAGAGGAGGTTGTGAGCGATGGGGTCGACCCGGGTGATGCCAAGGAGGTAGGCGACGATGGAATCAGCGGCGCTGCCCCTCCCCTGCCCGGGCACCCCATGCTCTCGGGCCCACCCCATGATCTCGTGGACGATCAGGAAGAATTCGGCGAGATTGGTCTTCTGGATGACGTCGAGCTCGGTCTGCAACCGCTGCGCCACCAGAGGGGTGAGCGGGCGGTAACGGCGCCGGACCTGGTCCTGGCAGAGGCCGTAGAGGACGGAGAAGGGGGTCTCCCCCTGAGGGACGGGGAAACCCGGGAAGCGGACTTCGGTGAAGTCGAGGTCGAGGCTGCACTGCGCCGCGATGCGGGCGGCGTGGTCGAAGGCGTCGGGGAACTCTGCAAGCCGCCGCCGCAGACCGGCTTCGGAGAGCAGGCGGTGCTCGCAATTGGGCAGGAGCAGCCCATGGGCCGCCGCCTGGTCGAGGGTGGTGCGGTGGCGGATGGCGGTGAGGACGTCGAGCAATGACTTGTCATCGCGGGTGGCATGAAAGGGCGTGTTGCTGGCGACGAGCGGCAGGCCGGCCCGCTCCGCCAGCTCGGCAACCTCGGCGGCGAGCCAGCGATCGGCGGGATGGCGATGGTTGGTGATCAGGAGGGCCGCCCGGTCCCGGCCGAAGCATTCGCGCAGCCGCTCGGCGAGGCGCTGGGCTCCCCGCCGGTCACCGGCGACGAGCGCGGCGACCACGGCGCTCTCCGGTCCGCCGGTGAGCGCGATGCAGTCGTCGAGGTCTTGGGGGTCGACCACCGCCGGCGGGCTCTCCACCCGATCCCGGGCCGAGGGCAGCGATGGCCATCCCTCGGGGAAGGGGCCGGAGGTGGGCCGGAGGGCTTGGGGTCGGGACGGCGGGGGGATCGTGGGGCGCTGCCGTCGGAGGCGCAGGGGTGGTGCTTCGCTGCGGTCGGTGAGGCCGGCGATGCGCAGGCGAGGCTGGCCCTTGACGCCGGCGAGCTGGGCGGCGCTGATCGCCCGGCAGAGCTGGCGGTAGCCGCGCCGGCCACGGGCGAGGAGGCGGATCCGGCCGGCGTCGACGAGGTCCAGCTCGACGCCCACCACCGGGCGAATGCCGGCCTTGCGGGCGGCCTCGATGAAGCCGACGGCGCCGTAGAGCCCGTTGCGGTCGCAGAGGCCGAGGCTCCCGATCTCCAACCGGGCCGCGACCTCGACCAGGTCGCGGGGCGAGGCCGAACCCTCCAGGAAGGAGAAGTGGGAGCGGACCGCCAGCTCGGCGAAGGGCTCGCTTGACATCATCTACATACTTGTGTAACTATGCTGGACAGTCGTTCTGCACAGGAAAGGTTACGACAGGACCCCGCAATTCCCCGCATGGGCCGCCGGTCCCCCTCGACCGGCGGCCCTCCGCGCCCCACCCGGAAAACGAGCTGCATCTGATGTAGCATCAGCATCATGTCAGGAGTTCGACGAGCCACTGTGACCGCCCAGAGCGACGACCTCGCGGTACTCGCTGACGACGCCCACCGGCGTGGCGTCTCGCTCAGCACGGCGTTGGGAGAGCTGGTGTTGGCACGCGCCGCCCAGCTGCGGCAGCAGCGCCGGCCAAGGCTCGGCACCTTCAAGTCCGGATCGACGGTGGGCATCGCCGCCCTCATGGAGAGCAACCCTGATGCCCCCGCAGCCCAACCTTTCCGCTCCTGACCCGCAGGGAGTCGGAGGCCATGGCGCTTCTTCTGGATACCGGACCGATCGTCGCAGCCCTGGATGAGGATGACCCGGAGCACGACCGCTGCCTCGCCCTGCTGGCAGGCGGCGATGACCTGCTGGTGCCCAGCCCGATCCTGGCCGAGGTCGACTACTGGCTCAGCAAGCTCGGCAGCCTCCGTGCTTGGGCGGATTTCGCAGCCGACATCAGTGGCGGTGCATACCGCCTGATCCACCCTTCCGAAGCTGACCTGATCCGGGCAGCGGAGTTGGAGCTCGTCTACGCCGACCTGCGGCTCGGCTTCGTCGACGCCTCGATCATCGCTCTCGCCGAGCGCCTCAACGAGACCCGGATCGCCACCCTCGACCGCCGTCATTTCTCGGTAGTCCACCCTCGCCACTGCCCCCACTTCACCCTGCTGCCGGAATGAGCGGGGCTCGGCGAGAGCGTCGGACGCATCCCCCCCTCGCCTGCAGACCAAGCCCGCCCCGTCAGTCATAGCGGCGGGACCAGTGCCACTCACCGGTCTCCAGGTCGCGGTAGAGCTCGACGCATTCGTCCGCGGCCTCCCGCCGGTCCGCCGTCCCCGACCCCGTGGCTCGGCGGCCGCCTCCCCGGCCCGCGAGGAGCAGGCGGACGTAGTGGCGCCGCACCGGGGTGCGCCACCAATCGGTCTCGACCAGCCACTGGTTGGCGACCCGGTTGATCGTGGACCAGCCGCCGGCCAGGCGCACGGCACGGATGGCGCCCGAGGCGCCGAACCGGACATCGGCGATCCCGTCGAGAAGCTCGGTCATCCGCCTCGCTCCGCGCCGGCAGCCTCGGAGGGCGGCAGGCCGTGGAGGGTCATCGCCGCAGCAGCGGCATCACCGCCGCCGGAACCCCGGACGCCGCCGTCACCTGCCGATGCTCCGACGTCCTGCCCCGACTCCCCTCGGAGGCACCTCCGGCCGCTGTGAGCTCCGTGGCGACACCTGCCGCCCGGGCACCACGACCCTCTCCCCCAGCATCCGCAGCCACCGGGTCGATCCAGCGGAAGCGCCTTTCGGGGAGATCCCCGGGATCGACGGTCAGCTCTGCACGCCGCACCGCGGTCTGGCCGAAGCGGGCGCGCAGCCGCGAGGCGACTCCGCCGATCTCCTCGCCGGCGGCATCGCCACCCCGCCAGAGGTCGACCTGGCGCCCTGCCCCCGGCCGCAGTCCCTCGACCTCCAGGCGAACCGCCGTGACCGGCGCCGTGAGGGCCATGCCGGCGAGCAGCTCCAGGGCCACCGGCCAGAGCTCGGCGCCGCTTCCCGGCTGCTGGAGCGGGGTGATCCGCAGTCCCGACGGCTCGGCATCCTCCAGCTCGCAGACCAGGATGACCGCCGCCGCCCGGCAGCCGTGGTGGCGCAACCGGTCGCCCAGGTCCAGAGCGGAGCGGTGGACGGCGAAGCGCAGCGCCTCCAGGTCGCCGGTGCCCCCCTCGAGGAGGATGCGCTCCCCCAGCCGCCGGGGCGGATCCGGGATGCCGAGCCCATGCCCCGGACTCCACTCCCCCCTTCCATCCCCACCCCGCGCCTGATGCCAGAGATCCATGCCCACCGGTCCGAACTGGCGCTGCAGGTCGGCGGCGGAGAGGTTGGCCACCGCTCCGACGCAGTCGAGACCGAGGGCTGCGAGCCGGGCGGCGACAGCCGGTTCCAGGGGCAGGACGCTGAGTGGGAGCGGGGCGAGGAAGGCGGCCTCCTCCCCGGGAGCGACTCGCCGGATGTGGTGAGGCCCCGCCTGCCGGGCGGCGATCTCGGCCACCTGGCGCGAGGAGGCGACACCGACGGCGACATCGTCGTCATCGAGCAGCTCCTGGATGCAGCGGGCGACCGCAACCGCCCAGCCGGTGCTGTCGGGATGGGCGGCATGCCGGCCGGTGAGGTCGCACCAGGCGACCTCGTCGCCCACCTCGACGACGGGGGCGAGCCGGTTGAGGCGGGAGAGCAGCTCCTCGCGGAGATGTGCCACCGACACCTCGTCGGCGGCGACGAAGGCGGCTTCCGGACAGCGCTGCTGGGCCTCACGCAGCGGCTGGCCCGGATGGACCCCGGAGGCCCGCGCCGCCGCCGAGGCGGCGAGGACGGGCAGGCGGAGCTCCGGGGCGCCGCCGACGATCACGGGCTCCGAGCGCAGCTCGGGATGACCGCGCCAGGCAACGACCAGGGCGAGGTGGGGGAAGCGGGCACAGAGGACGCGGGGAAGGCTCACCCCGCCACCGCCGGGATATCGGATGCCACCGCCGGGACATCGAGAACCTTCCGGGTGGCGGTCAGGTCGACCACCGCCGGCCGGCCCACCGCCTCGGCGGCGGCGAAGGGACGGGGATAGCGGAGCAGCAGAGCCGCCGTCTCTCCCGGCGTGCTCACCTTGCTCTTGACCACGGTGAGGTGGGTGCGCAGGCCGAGCACGTCGCCGTGAGCCTCCTCCCAGCCGTCCGCGGCACATTCCAGGGTCAGGGATGAGGCGTACCCCAGGGCCGCTGGCAGGGGTGCGGCGGCGGAGACCAGGCAGACGGCCCGGCGTGCGGCGACCGATTCGACCAGGGTGGAGAGGCGGTGCTCCCACCCGAGATCGGAGCGCGGGCGCGAGCCCCCCGCCGGGCCAGAACCGGCACCCGCCGCGGGAAGCGCGATGGCCAGCCAGGGCGCGCCGGCCACCACCAGGCTCCGAGCCATCGAGAACCCCTCCCCCCAGCGCCCCGAGGGCGACCGGAGCACCAGCAGGGCGCTGAGGTCAGCCCCGAGGTCGGCGAGAAACCCGGGATCGAGGCTGCCCACCAGGTCGAGGTAGACGGCGGTCCGCTCCCGGCTGGCGACGGCGACCAGAGCCTGGAGCAGGGTGAGCCGTCCGCTCGCTCCCGAAGCGGCGGCCAGGAGGCTGACCCGCCCCACCGGCAGCCCTCCGGGGGTGAGCCGGTGATCCAGAACCGGAAGCCCGGTCGGCCAGGCCTCGACTCCGCCCAGGGCGTCGCCGGACCGGATCACGGCTTCGCCGTGGCGCCGTCGCAGCGTCGCCAGAGCCTCGGACAGCGGGGTGGGCATCGCTCCTTCGCCTTCGTGGCCCCGGCCCAAGGGGGATGACGGGACGGGAGCGAGGCCGGGAGTCCCGAGTATAGCGAACCCATGTTTGGATGTCGTACATCTGTTCGCCATACTCCCGGCATGTGTGCTGGCGCCGGCGACATCACATCCGGGGGTGGGATCGCGGCTCGGACGCCTGATGGCGGGCGGCTACTCCTGGCAGCTGAACCGGATCGCGGCACGTCGTGGTTCCGGGTTGTGCCTCATCGGACGATCGAGGGCCTCGTCACCGGAACTCTGTCGCGCGATACGGAACGACTGTCTCCGAACCTCCGTGGCCTCGCTTGAGCAGGAGCGCCCCGAACGCGGCAACGACCGTGGTGATCGTCGCAACCAGGAAGCACCTGTCCAACCCGCTCATGAAGACCGAGTGCGCCACCTCGGCAATGGCGAGGACTACCTGCTGAGGGACACCCGCGAGCACAGGGGCCACTCCGAGTGAGACCGCCGACTTGAGCGGGGCGAGTTGCTGCACGGGCAGTGCGGGCAGGTGGGCCGCTGCCCATTGCTGCGGCAAGAGGTCGCCGACCCGCGATGACATCACCGCACCGAGCACCGACGTGCCGAGCACCCCGCCGATCTGGATGGCCGTCGCGTTCACGCCGCCAGCCACCCCTGCCAGCTCGACAGGGGCGTTGCCGACGATCACATCGGCTCCACCGACAAGGGCGGGGCTGAGGCCGGCCCCGATGAGGATGAACCACAAGATCACGTCATTGGGCCCGCTGGACACTCCGAGGCGGGAGAGACCGTAGAGGCCGGCAGCCGCCACCAGCAGCCCGACCGCTATCGGAACCCGGGGCCCAACCTTGTTGATCAGTAGCCCACACAGGGGCGACAAGACGATTATCGGCCCTGTCAGTGGCAACATCCTCACCCCTGTCATGACCGGGTCGAGGCCGTGGACGTCCTGCATGAAGAAGGTCATGAAGAAGAGGGAGCCGAACAGGGCGAACATGAGCACTACCACGAGGACCGTCCCGACTGAGAAGGAGATGGAACGGAACAACCTCAAGGGCACGAGTGGTTGGGAGACCTTGCTCTCGCAGAGAACGAAAAAGGCGAGCGCCAGAGCCGAGCCCACGAAGAAGCTGATCGTCGCTGCGCTCGCCCAGCCGTAGGACGACCCCTTGATCAGCGCCCAGACCAAGCAGAACAGCCCGGCCGACAGCAGGGCGATGCCGGCGAAGTCGAAACGCTGGGCGGCAGGTGAGGGTTCGGTTTCCTTGACGAAGAGGAGGGTCATGATCAACGCGCAGGCGCCAAGGAACAGGTTGATGTAGAAGCACGACTCCCAGCTGATGTGCTGAACGAGGAGACCACCGACGATGGGCCCGGCCGCGGTGGAGGCGCCGATCACACCAGCCCAGATGCCCAGGGCCTCGTCGAGCTTCTCGATCGGGAAGGTCTCGCGCATTATGGCGAGCGCGCTGGGCATGAGGCAGGCGCCGAAGGCACCCTGGACGACGCGGAACGCGATCACGAGGCCGATGCTCTTGGCGGTGTCACCGGACAGTCCGATTGCTGCCGAGAACAGGGCGAAGCCGACCATTCCCGTCACGAAGACCTTCCGGTGACCGTACCGGTCGCCCACCTTCCCGATCGTGATCAGGGTGACGGCGAGGGCGAGCATGTAGCCGTTCGTGATCCACTGGATGTCCGAGATCGAGGCGTGCAGGTGCGACTGGATGGAAGGATTCGCCACCATCACGATGGTTGCGTCGAGGGCAACCATCATCACCCCGAGGCACACCGCCGCCAGGGTCAGGCCCCGGCGGCCCCGCTTGCCGGCCCGCGCTGGTCCGCGGCTCGCGTCCGCTCCGAGTGCTTGCGTCATCGCGCTTCCTTTCCTTGAGGTCGTAATGTCATGCGCAGTATAATGACAGAGTATGACTAAATGCAACCAAAGACTAATTTCCGCATCCAGGTGGTAGGATCGTGCCCATGTCGGATGGTTCCGTTCTCATGGCGCCATGAACGGGCTGGACGCGACAGCTCCGGAAGAGGCCCGACGGGACCGGAAGAGGCGGCGGACCCGCGACGCCCTCATCGACGCCGCCCTGGAGCTGTTCGAGGCGAAGGGCTACGAGCACACCGCGGTGCACGAGATCACCGATGCGGTGGACGTCGCTGAACGCACCTTCTTCAGGTATTTCGCGAGCAAAGAGGACGTGGCGTTGCATTTCGTGAGGAGGGAGATCGATGACTTCACGACCGCCCTGGCCGCTCGACCCCAGCAAGAGTGCGCAGGCGTGGCAGTGCGCAGAGCCTTTCGGACGAGCCTTGAGCGGCTGCTGGCCGATAGCTACGAGATCAACGGAGAGCCGCGTTCACTGGTGGTGGTGAGGCTCATCGACTCGACACCTGCGTTGCTGGCGGCCAGCCTGCGGTACACACACGAGAACAGCGATCAGGCCGTGCGCGTGCTGGCGGATCGCGAGGGCGTCGATCCCGAGACCGATCGCCGCCCGTGGCTTCTGATCACCATCTACGCTGCCGTGCTCGTCCTGGTGCACAGGGAATGGCGCGTGGTCGGTCGCGCCGACACCGACGAACTGGTCGGGGTCTTCGACGCCTACGCGGACGAGATCGGACCCACAGTCAGCGGCGACTGGTCCACTACTCCTCAGGCCACGAAGAGGTCGGAGGCGCATGGTTTGCACGGGGCCGCGCGCGCAAGCCGTGACCCGGATCCACCGACGAGGTAGGGGGCCGGATCGTTCGGTATCCCGGTGCTCTACACGCCAAGGCCGGGGAAGGTGCCTTTCCTTCTTGAATTCTCGCCATGTTTCGTCACGAAAGATTCGTCACGAAATATTTCTGATCTCTGATACGACCGGTCTGGCGGGCGGGAGCGTCGGTCTCAGAACCCGGAAGCCGAGCGTGGCACGCCCCGTTACCGCACCTGGCGCAGGCGGACCTCGATGAGCTTCTCTACGAGCGACCTCGGCAGGGGTTGATCGACGGGGAAGTGGAGCGCACCCGGGGTGCTCACGTAGCCGGCGAGGTCATCCCCCAGCTCGGAGAGCACCGATCCGCTGTGGGGGAGATAGCTCAGGTGGTTGGTGAAGGCGGCGAATCCGGCGACCACCCTGCCCTGCAGCCGGAAGGCCGGCATTCGATACGAGATGCACTGCTCCGCGTCGGGGATGATGTCGTGGATGGTCTGACGCAGCTCGCTCAGAGTGGTCCGCTTGGGCTCCTCGAGCTTCGCCAGGTAAGCGTCGATCTCCTGCTCTGACACAGCCTCGATTCTGGGAATCGGGCCACCAGCCGTCAAGACGAGGCGTGGCCGGCCCCCTGCCTGCGATCGCCTTGCCGCTAACCAACCCAGATCGTCTTGATGTTGACGAACTCACGGATGCCGAAGGAGTGGAGCTCGCGCCCGTAGCCGCTCCGCTTGACCCCGCCGAACGGAAGGCGGGGATCCGAGTGGGTCATGCCGTTGACGAAGACCCCTCCGGTCTCCAGGCTGCGGGCGAATCTCACCCCGCGCTCCACGTCCCGGGTCCAGACATTGCCACCCAGACCGAAAGCCGAGTGGTTGGCGAGGCGCCGCGCCTCGTCCTCACCCGAGACCCTGGTCACCGCGGCCAGCGGTCCGAACGTCTCCTCGTCGAACGCGGGCATTCCGATTGTGCAGCCGGTGAGCACGGTCGGCTCGTAGAACCAGCCTCGCCGATCGGGGCGACGCCCACCGGTGAGCAGGCGGGCGCCGCGGTCCAGCGACCCCCGGAGCTGGCGCTCCAGGTCGCCGCGAAGATCGTCGCGTGCCAACGGTCCCATGGTGGTCTCCGGATCGGTGGGGTCGCCGACGCGAAGACGCCGGGTAGCGGCGACGAACGCCTCCTCGAAGCGCTCGGCGACCGCATCCACGACGATGAAGCGCTTGGCGGCGATGCAGCTCTGGCCGCAGTTCTGGAACCGCGCCCTCACTGCGGTGGCCGCCGCGGCCTCGATGTCGGCATCCTCGAGGACGACGAACGCGTCCGAGCCGCCGAGCTCCAGGACCGTCTTCTTGAGGCAGTGGCCGGCGATGGCGGCGGTCTGGGCACCGGCCTCCTCGCTGCCGGTGAGAGTCACGGCCGCGACGCGGGCATCCTCGACGACAGCGCCGGCGCGGCGGCCGGGGATCACGAGGGCCCGGAACACCGACTCGGGGAAGCCGGCCTCGCGGAAGACCGCCTCGACAGCAAGCCCTGATCCGGTGGTGTTGCTCGCGTGCTTGAGCACCGCCGTGTTGCCGGCCATCAGGGCCGGGGCGGCAAAGCGGATCACCTGCCAGAGCGGGAAGTTCCAGGGCATGATCGCGAGCACCGTGCCGATGGGCTCAAAGGCGACGAAGCTGGAGGAACCATCGGACGGTGCCGGCTGATCGGCCAGGTACTCCTCGGCGTGGTCGGCGTAGTGGTCGCAGGTGCCGGCGCACTTCTCGACTTCGGCACGGGCCTCGGCGTCCAGCTTGCCCATCTCCGCGGTGACCAGCCCGGCCAGCTCGCCGGCGCGGCGCCGGAGCACGCCGGCGGCGGCGTGCATCAGCTCCGCGCGCCGGCCGATGGGCACCGCTCGCCAGCCGGGGCTGCTGCTCCGCACGTCATCGAGGATGGCGCCGACCTCGTCCTCGGTCATCACGGGGTAGCGCTGGAGCTCCGCCTCGGTGGCGGGGTTGACGGTGACGATCTCGTCCACGATGTGAAGCATGAACGGTGCTAGAGCGGTGGGCGGGCTGACGCCCGGAATCCCACAGCCTCGGCGTCACGGATGCATCGCACCTGTTCAGGGCTGGAGGGCAGCGCCGTGTCGCCACCTCCCGGGCCGGCGACGGTGAAGGTGAGCCTCCTCCTCACCCGGGCGAGGGCGGCCAGCACGGGCAGTCCGAGCACGATCACGGCCAGCGCGTCCCCGGCGGCACGGAAGCTGTCCCAGACCGCCGACGTGGCCAGGTAAAAGCGCCCGAAGCGCTGCAGGAGCACCGCCGTCCCGGCACCCGGAAGGAAGCCGAACGAGGGGCTGCCCCGGTAGAAGGTGGTCCAATCCCAGACATCGAGGAGCGCTCCGTAGGCGTAGCCGGCAACCACGCTGACGAGGGCGAGGATGGCGATGTCCCGGATGCCCGGCGTCGAGGAGCGTCGCAGCCCGGCGATCCCGGCCGCCGCCCCGGTCCAGCCGCAACCGAACATCTCGTAGGGAAGCCAGGGCCCGATGCCTCCGGTCGCCACCGCCGAGGCGAGCAGCGACGTGGCTCCGCAGAGGAAGCCGAAGGAGGGCCCGTAGACGTAGCCGGTGGCGAGGATCAGGAAGAAGATCGGGCTGAAGCCTCCGGCGCCGGTCACCAGGACGAGCCGCAGCGCCGCGTCGATGCCGGCGATGGCGGCAAGGAGGGCGAAGCGCCGCGCGTCGAGACGGCGCATCGCCGTCTCCACCGCGGCGAGGGCGGCCACGGTCCCCAGGGCCAGGGAGAGCGCGACCACCGGAGCGGGGACGCTGGAGACGGCGAACGGCCACAGAAAGAGCGCCGCCCCGAGGACCGACACGACCACGAGCGTCGCCGGCACCGCACCCCGAGCCCATCGGGACGCGGCTGCCACGGTCATCGCACCGCCTCCACGAGCGGCCGCCGCACCCGCGCGACGCCGTCGCCGAGGTCGACCACCCGGGTGGCCGCGGCGGCCACCAGCTGCGGATCGTGGGTGGCCAGCACCGCACTCCCGCCGCGCTCGGCGACGCGCGCCAGGGCTGCGGTGAGCGCGGTCCGCGCGGCGTCATCCATGCCCCGCGTCGGCTCGTCCAGGAGCACCAGCGACGGGTCGCCGGCGAGCACCGCAGCGAGCGCCACCCGCTGCCGCTGACCGCTGCTGAGGTCCCGGGGATCGCGCTCGGCCACGGCGGCGAGCCCCATCTCCTCCAGCATCGCGTCCGCCCGGCCCGCGGCGTGCGTGCGCCGGAGCGTCCAGTCGATCTCGGTGCGCACCGTCGCCCGATGCAAGAGCGCCGACGGGTTCTGGGGCAGGTAGGCGATCCGGCCGGGGCGACGCTC
>PLOF01000144.1:1665-37251 GCA_003142035.1 Candidatus Dormiibacterota bacterium | reverse complement strand
GGCACCGCCGCGGAGCTCCACCGCCGCCTCGCGGCGCTTCCCGGCTTCGGCCCGCTCAAGGCGCGGATCGTCACCGGCGTGCTCGCTCGCCACTTCGGGGTGAGGCCGCCCGGCTGGGAGGAGGTGGCCCCGGACTTCCCCACCCTCGCCGACGTCACCACCGCGGATGAGCGTCGCGCCTACCAGGCCGCCAAGCGGGCGCACAAGGCGGCGATGCGCGCCGAGGGCGCCCAGCACCCTCCGCGCCGCGCTCCCTCACGTGCGGTTCCCGCCCCGGCCGGGTCGTCAGCCGGCTCGGCCGGAAAGGCGCGAGCCCGGCGCTCCCCGGCAGCACGGCCATGACCGAAACCAGGCCAGCCACCGTCGAGGTCATCGAGGACGGCGACGTCCGGATCGTCCGGGTCGGTCCCATGGGCCCCTACGGCAACAACGCCTACATCGTCCGCGACACCTCCGCGCATGCCGGCCTCCTGGTCGACATGCCGCTGGACGAGGGCCCCCTCCTGGACGCCATCGCCGCCGAGGGGGGCGTCCAGACGGTGGTCGCCAGCCACTGGCATCTGGACCACTGGGAGACCTATGACGCGGTCCGCGCTGCGACGGGTGCCCCCGTCCTGGTCGGCGACGCCGAGATCAACATCCCCGAGGAGCGGATCAGTGGCCGGCTCGCCGACGGCCAGGAGCTCCGGGTCGGAGGCATCCGGATCGATGTCCTCCACACCCCCGGCCATACCCCGGGCAGCATCTCCCTGCGGGTCGGCAAGGCGGTGATCACCGGCGATACGCTCTTCAATGGTGGCCCGGGGCGCACCTTCGCCGCCGGTGACCTGGAAACGATCCTGACCTCGATCGACGCCCGGCTCCTGCCCCTTCCGGCCGGCACCATCGTCCTGCCCGGCCACGGCCGCACCACCACCATCGCCGTGGCCAAGGCGGGGCGCGACGCCTACCGGCGGCACCCCAAGCCGGCCGGTTTCTGCGGCGACGTGGAGTGGGGCCGCTGAGGCTCTGATGGCGCCGTACCCGCACGGGGAGTCGAACCCCGGTTGCCACCTTGAAAGGGTGAGGTCCTGACCGCTAGACGATGCGGGCGCTGCCGAGAGATGGTAGGGCTCACCCCGCCTCTCAGGCCACGAACTGCCCGGTCGCCATCAGGGTGGCCAGGAAGCCCATCCAGCCCGCCGACACCGCGATCAGCACCGTGCGCGACTGCGGGTGGCGCCGGGTCACGTCCGCCAGGGCGAGGTAGATCGGCACCACGGTCATCTCGTACCGGGGCACGCTCAGCCAGTAGACGACGCACGTCCCCATCAGCCAGGCGACCGCGGCGAAGACCGTGAGCGAGGGGGCCACCGTCCGCCAGTGCCAGGCCAGCCAGAGGACGGCGATGAGCCCCGCGATGCCGAAGAGCAGCTCCATCCCGAAGACGAAGCTGTTCCCGTTGTAGCCGTTCACGAACGACTGGAAGGTGGATCGCGCTCCATCCCACGGCCAGGCGAAGACTCGGTTGAAGGAGGCCGACCGCTCCACCTGCAGGTAGACGAGAGGGTTGCCGGTGGCGAGCCACCCGTAGGCCACGAAGAGAAGCGGGGCGAGGGGGGTCGCGAGAATAGCGATCAGGCCGCGTCCGGGCTGGCCGCGCCGGCGGATCAGATGGTCGACGATGAGCGCCGGGATCAGGGCGACGCCGGTGATGCGCACCAGCATGGCGACGGCCGCGGCGATGGACGCGCGCCCGTCCTTGCCCCGGCGCATGTAATAGAGCGAGGCGGTGGCGGCGGCGAGGAAGGTGCTCTCCGAGAAGACCGCGGTCAGGTAGACGGCGTAGGGGAAGACGGCCAGCGCCCAGCAGGCGAAACGCGCCGACGCCTCATCGCCCCGCTCGAGCAGGATCAGCTTGGCCAGGAACAGCAGGCCGATCAGCTCGGCGATGGCGCTCACCACGATGCCGGCGAGGATGGTGTTGGGCACCACGAAGGCGGCGATGTGGACGAGCAGCGGGTAGCCCGGGAAGTACGCCCAGAGGTGGCCGGCGGCGCCGACCGTCAGGTTGAGCGACCCGCTCGGATAGCCCCCCTGGGCGATCCCCGCGAAGGCGGCACCGTCCCAGAGGGCGAAGGGTTGGAGGAGCGCCGACCCGGAGGGCAGGCCCGCCCCGGGGCCGCGAACCCACGCTGTCAGCATCGGCACCAGCAGCCCGATCAGCTTGCTGGCGACGAAGGGGGGAAGGGCGATGCGCAGCACGCCGCTCTGGCGGGCAGCGCCCTTCCGGGCCGCGGCGAGGAGGGACGCCATCGCCGGCGAGTCTATCGGGCACCCTTTCCGTCCGGTTGGCGCCGGTATACTCGAATGCGTATCGGCAGTCCCCCAACGCAGAGGTGCCATGCCCGCTCGCGACGAGATCCCCCCGATCGCCCCCGTCACCGCCGGATCGATCCCCGCGTGGGGGATGGGTGACGACCGGAGTGTTGCCGTGCCGGTCGACGGACGCCCGCGGGGCGGTGGGTCGCCCCGCTCGGTCGGATTCTCGGTCTCCGGCCTCGACGCCGCCATCGTGGTCGCCGTCCTGCTGATCTGGACCGCGCTCTTCGTCTACTTCTTCGCGCAGCGCTGAGCCCGTCCGGTGGCGCCCATCCGAACCCGGTTCGCCCCCTCGCCTACCGGATTCCTCCACCTCGGCAACGTCCGTACCGCCCTCTTCGCCTGGCTGGCCGCGCGCTCGACGGGCGGCAGCTTCGTGCTCCGCATCGAGGACACCGACCAGGGGCGGTATGTCCCCGAGAGCGAGGCCGCCATCCTGGAGACGCTCAACTGGCTGGAGCTGACCTGGGACGAGGGGCCGGAGGTGGGCGGCCCGCATGGCCCCTACATTCAATCGCTGCGCCTCGACCTCTACGCCGAGCACGCGCGCAGGCTGGTCGAATCCGCAGCCGCCTACTGGTGCACCTGCACTCCAGAGCGCCTCACCGAGATGCGGCTCGAGCAGCAGCGCCTTCACCAGCCCCCGCGTTACGACCGTCGCTGCCTCGCCCGCCAGGATGAGGTCGCCGCCGAGCGCGCCGCCGGGATGCCGGCGGTGCTCCGCCTGCACATGCCCGAGGGCGCGACCCAGTGGGACGACGCCGTCCACGGGACGATCCGGTACGAGAACGCCGACATCGACGACCAGGTCCTCCTGAAGTCGGACGGCTTCCCCACCTACCACCTGGCGGTGGTCGTCGACGACCACGCCATGGAGATCACCCACGTCATCCGCTCGGACGAGTGGATCCCCTCGACCCCCAAGCACCTCGCCATCTACGCGGCGCTCGGCTGGGAGCCGCCCGTCTTCTGCCACGTGCCCACGGTGCTCGACGAGGCCCGGCAGAAGCTTTCCAAGCGGCGCGGGGCGAAGACCGTCCTGGAGTACGCGGAGCAGGGGTACCTGCCTGAGGCGATGGTCAACGCCATGGCGTTGCTCGGCTGGTCGAGCGGCACCGAGCAGGAGGTCTTCAGCCGGGAGGAGCTGATCGCCGCCTTCACCCTGGAGCGGATACAGTCCTCGCCCGCGGTCTTCGACGCCCGCCGCCTGGACTCGCTCAACGGACTCCACATCCGCCGGATGGACCCCGAGGCACTGGTCGCGGCGCTCGAGTTCCACCTGCCCGAGACGAGCCTGGAGGCCCGCCGCCGGCTGGTGCCGCTGCTCCGTGAGCGGATGGTGGCGCTGCGCGACGCCGTGCCGCTGGCCGAGCCGCTGCTCGGGCCCGCCCCCTGGGATCCGGAGGTCGTCTTCCCGCCCCGCAAGGTGGACGCCGGCACGGCGCAGGCGCTCCTCGACGCTGCCGTCGCCGAGGTGGAGGCGGGCGGTCTGGACGGCCTCGAGGCCATGCGGGAACGGCTCACCGCCCTGCTGGAGGCCCGCGGGGTCAAGGCGCGCGACGGCTTCCGAGTGCTCTACATCGCCATCCTCGGCACCCCCGCCGGGGTCCCCGTCTTCGACGCGATGGCCTTCATCGGTGCCGAGAAGAGCCTCGATCGGCTGCGCGCCGCCCGGCAGGAGCTGGTCCAGCGCATCGGGGCCGCCGAGTAGGGTCGAAGCCCCCCTGCCGGGTCGGGGCCCCCTCGAGCGCGGCTCGCCCGACGTGGGGCCGTTCCCGGGTCAGCCCGTCCGGGTGGGGCCGCTGCGCTCCACCGTCATGCGGACCAGCACCCGGTGCTCGCGGTGCATCGCGAGGCGGTAGTCCTCCCAGTCGGGGTGCTCTCCCGAGGTCAGCCGGTAGTAGTCGACGAGCGGCTCCAGCGCCTCGGGAAGGCTGAGGATCTCAACCGTCCCTTCGACGGTGCGCCACGCCCCAAAGAAGCGATCGGTGAAGGTGCAGAGGGTGGCGTGGGGGTCGCGGCGGAGGTTGAGCGTCTTCATTGCGCCCTCCCGGGTGGAGATCACCACCCGGTTCTTCGCGTCGACCGCGGCCACCACAGGAGACATCTGGACCCCGCCGTCGCGACGGCGGGTGGCGAGCACCCCGCGCCGGTTGCTGCGAATGAACTCGAGCGCGTCTTGATGATCCATCCGCGATTACTGTACGGCTGAGGGGCGGCCGCGGGGTGGCGAGAGCCCGGGGTCAGCTCAGGTCGGTCCGGACCCGCTCTGACAAATGGCAGGCGGCGAAATGCCCGACCGCCTTCTCCTCGAGCGGTGGCTCGTCCTCGCTGCACACACCCGGGACCTGGGCGATGGGGCATCGGGTGTGGAAGCGACAGCCCGAAGGGGGATGCAGGGGTGAGGGGATCTCGCCGGAGAGCTCCACCAGCCGCCGCTGCGACTCCACCCGCGGGTCGGGCAGCGGGACGGCCGAGAGCAGGGCCTTGGTGTAGGGGTGGTACTGGTGGGCGTAGAGGTCGTCGCTGGGGGCGATCTCGACGATCTTCCCCAGGTACATGACCAGCACCCGCTGACTGATGTGGCGCACCACCGAGAGGTCGTGGGCGATGAAGAGATAGGTCAGGTGGAATTCGGCCTGCAGGTCCTCGAGCAGATTGATGATCTGGGCCTGGATCGAGACGTCGAGGGCGGACACCGGCTCGTCACAGACGATCAGCTTGGGGTTGAGAGCCAGGGCCCGGGCGATGCCGATACGCTGGCGCTGGCCGCCGCTGAACTCATGCGGGTAACGGTTGTTGAAGTACGGGTTGAGACCCACGACCCGCAGCAGCTCCTGGACCCGGGCGTCCTTGGCCTTGCCGCGCATGACCTTGAAGTTGGTGAGCGGCTCGGCGATGATGTCGCCGATCGTCATCCGGGGATCGAGCGAGGCGAAGGGATCCTGGAAGATCATCTGGAGGTGCTTGCGTTGCTGGCGCAGGCTCTCACCGCGCAGCCCGGTGAGCTCGACGCCGTCGAAGACCACCCGCCCCGAGGTTGGCGGGGTGAGCTGGGTGAGCACCCGGGCGAGTGTCGACTTTCCGCATCCGGATTCACCGACCAGCCCCACCGTCTCCCCGGCCCGGATCTCAAAGCTGACGCCGTCGACGGCCCGGCAGACAGCGCCGACCCCGACGTTGAAGTGCTTGACCACATCGACGGCACGCAGTAGGGGTTCCCCGGACGGCTCGGGACGCGCGCCCTCCGGCGGCCGTGCGGGGAGTGCACTAGCCACGGTCTTGCGTCTCGGACTCGACGTCCTGGCCATCCGCCCCGGAGGGATCCGGAGCCTCCGGTGCGATGGGCGGGCGCACCCCGCTGGCGGCCCCGGGGCCGGTGTCGACCAGCGAGCCCGCCCCCATCTCCGCATGTGCACGTTTCATGGTCACCCAGCATGCGGCGACATGGCCATCGCCCACCGGCTCCAGCTCGGGATCCTCACGGAAGCAGCGTTCGAGGCGGAACGGGCAGCGGGGATTGAACTTGCAGCCCGGAGGCGGCGCGATCAGGTCCGGCGGCAGCCCCTCGATGGACCGTAGCCGCTCGTGCCGGTCGGCATCGACCCGGGGCAGGGATCGGAGCAATGCCCAGGTGTAGGGGTGCTGCGGGGCGTCGAAGATCTGCTCGGTGGATCCCTCCTCCACGATCTCGCCCGCATACATGACGATGACCCGCTTGCAGAGCCCGGCGACCACCCCCAGGTTGTGGGTGATGAGGATGATCGAGGTGCCCAGGTCGCGGTTGAGATCGCGCAGGAGCTGGAGGATCTGGGCCTGCACGGTCACGTCGAGAGCGGTGGTCGGCTCGTCGGCGATCAGGATCTCGGGTCGGTTGGAGAGGCCCATGGCGATCATGACCCGCTGGCGCATCCCACCCGAGAACTGGTGGGGGTAGTCGCGCACGCGCCGGGCGGCGTCGGGCACGTGCACCTGCCGCAGCAGGTCGAGGCCGCGGGGCCGCACCTCGCGGGACGCGATCTTGTCGTGCGCCCGCATCGCCTCCTCGATCTGAGCGCCGATGCGGTGCACCGGGTTGAGCGAGCTGAGCGGGTCCTGGAAGATCATGGCGATGTCGCGGCCCCGGATCTGGCGCAGTTCCTCCCGGTCGATGCTCAGCAGGTCCCGGCCCTTGAAGAGGATCTCGCCCGCCACCACCCTTCCCGGCCGCGCCACCAGGCCGAGGATGGAGAGGGCGGTGACGCTCTTGCCGCACCCCGACTCCCCGACGATGCCGAGGGTCTCCCCCGCGGCCAGGTCGAAGCTGACATCCCGGACCGCCTTGACCTCACCGTCGTCGGTGAAGAACGACGTGGAGAGCCCCTTCACCTCGAGCACTGGGTCGTTCACGGATCCTGTCATCAGCGTCGCTGCCTCGGGTCGAAGGCGTCCCGCAGCCCGTCGCCGAAGAAGTTGAAGGCGAGCAGTGTGACCGAGAGGGCGATGGCGGGCCAAAGCAAGATGTAGGGGTCGAACCCGGCGAGCAGCGGCGAGAAGCCCTCGCTGGCCATGCCTCCCCAGTCCGCCTGGGGGGCGGGAACCCCGAAGCCCAGGAAGCTGAAGAACGCGGAGGTGAGGATGGCGGCGGGGACGACGTAGGTGGTCTGCACGATGATCGGTCCCAGGGCGTTGGGGAAGATGTGGCCGAAGAGGATCTTGCCGGTGCGGGCGCCCCCGGCGCGGGCGGCCTCGATGAACTCGCGCTCCCGGATGCTCATGGTCTGACCCCGGACCAGGCGGGCCATGTCCATCCAGGAGCTGGCGGCGATGGCGATGATGATGTTGATCAGCCCGGGGCCCAGCAGCACGTAGAGGACGATGGCGATCATCAACGGGGGGACACCGTAGAAGACGTTGATGACCAGCGCGAACGCGGCGTCGACGACGCCCCGCACGTAGCCGATGAGGAGGCCGACACTGACGCCCAGCACCACGACGATGGCCGCCGTGATCAGGCCCACCGCGAGCGAGACCTGCGAGCCGACCATCAACCGGCTGAGCAGGTCGCGCCCCAGGTCGTCGCAGCCGAGCGGATGGCCGGGCGTGCCGGGGAGGGCGTAGGTGGGACAGGCGCCCACCAGGTTGGGGTTGTACGGGGTCCAGAACAGCGACACCACGCAGACGCAGGCGAGCAGGCCGAGATAGATCACCGCGGCCAGCGCCAGCCGGTTGCGGCGCAGCCGGCGCAGCCCATCCCGCCAGAGGCCGACCTGCTGGCGGGCCAATGTGCCGCCCTCGTACTCCAGCCACGGGCCGGCGGGGATGGCCATCAGTACCTGATCCTCGGGTCGACGACCGTGTAGATGAGGTCCACCGCCAGGTTTGACAGGCCGATCAGGAGGGCGAAGATGGTGAAGACGCCGACCGTCACGTTGTAGTCGTGCTGGAGGATGCTCTCCACGAACTCCTTGCCCAGGCCGGGGATGCCAAAGATGTTCTCGATGACCAGCACGCCGACCAGGATGCCGACCACGGTGGTGCCCAGGATGCTGATCACCGGCACCAGGGCATTGCGCAGGGCGTGCCGGAGCGTCACGACCCACTCGCGCAGGCCCTTGGCGCGGGCGGTACGGATGTAGTCCTGCTGGATGACCTCGAGCATGCTGGCGCGGGTGATGCGGGTGATCTGCCCGGAGGTGTAGAGCCCGATCGACAGGGCCGGCAGCCAGAGCTCACCGATGGTGCCGTAGGTGCCGGTCCACACCGGCGAGTAGGCGATGGCGCCTCCGGTCACGCTGCCCAGGAAGTTGGCGAAGATCATGATGCCCAGCCCGGCGATCACGAAGCTCGGCACCGTGTAGCCGACCACCGCGAGGCTGGTGAGGAGGTAGTCGACCCAGGTGTTCTGGCGGATGGCGGCGAGGACACCGAAGGTCATTCCGACGCCGATGGTGACGATCAGCGCAGCCCCCCCGAGCTCGCAGCTGACGCTCAGCTCGCGGAGCACGAGCGGGGTGACCTGCTCGCCACGGATGTAGAGGGAGACCCCGAGGTCGCCATGGATCGCCCCCTTGAGGAAGTTCCAGTACTGGATCAGCACCGGCTGGTCCAGCCCGTACTCATGGAGGAGGAGCTGCAGCGACCGGCCGTGCACCCGCTGGCTGATGAAGGCGTTGCCGGGGAGAGCGTGGACCACCACGAAGACGACGAAGGAGACGACCAGCAGGGTCAGCACGATGATCGCCAGCCGCTGGGCGATGTAGATCAGCGTCCCCCTGGTCACCTTGGGTGCGTCCTCCCCGCCTATGGAGCGGGACGCCCGGCTCGCGCGCCGGGCGTCCCGAATTCAGCTTCTGCTCGAAACTCTCAGTGGGAGAGGATCGAGATCTGGTCCCAGTAATAGTCGAACCCGGTGTTCGAACCGGCTCCCTTGACCCAGGGCTGGATCAGGAAGTTTCCGACCGAGTAGTAGAGAGGGATGTAGGCCACATCCTGCTGCAGGATGGTGGCCAGCTGGTCGTAGAGCGGGAGCGACTGAGAGATCGGCTCCGCGTCAGCCTGGTTGAGGACGCTGTCGTACGTCGGGTCGTCGAAGCCGCTGGTGTTCGCCCCGGCGGCAGTGGCGAAGGCGCCCCAGAGGTTCGCGTACCAGTCCTGGGGGTTGTTGTAGTCGAACTGCCAGCCGTCACGCGACATCATGTACTGGCCGCCCAGGCGGTTGGAGATGAACTGCGAGGCATCCCCGACCGGATTCAGGTTGACGTGGATGCCGAGGTTGGTCTGCCAGTCGTTCTGGAGGTACTCGGCCACCGCGTCGTTGAGTCCCCCGGTGTTGTACGAGTACGTGAGGTCGGCGGTCAGCGTACCGGTCGGGTCGTACTGCTTGAGCAGCTGCTTGGCCTCGGTGGGGTTGTACTGGGCCAGCGGGTCCTGGTTGTCACCGAGGTTCCCGACCAGCCCCTTGGTGATCACGCCCCCGGTCGCCGCGGTGCAGAGCAGGTCATGGCACACGGTGGTGGCCAGGCCGGTCTTGTCGACCGCCAGGTCCATGGCCTTGCGCAGCCCTACCGCCGCCGCCGACTCCCCGACGAACGGGCCGCCGGTCTTCGGGTACCCGATGGCGAAGCTCAGCCACGTGGTTCGACCCTTGGGCTGGGTCAGCAGGTCCTTGGAGTACGCCGAGCCCTTGATGCTCTCGATGGTCGGGTAGTCCAGGTTGCCGCTGTCGCCCCCGTACCCGACGATGCCGTAGCTTCCCTGCTTCCACGCCGCCACGCTCGTGGCCAGGGCCGAGGGGTCCTTGATGTCGACGTCGACCTCGGTGAGGGTCGGCTTCGGCGAGCCCCACCAGTTCTTGACCGCCTTGAAGACCATCGACTGCTTGGGGATGAAGGAGGCGAGGTAGTAGGCACCCGTCCCCACCATGCCGTCGGTCTTGCCGCTGGGCTTGGTCCACCAGTTGACCGGGTCGTTGTGGATGACGTTCTCGTCGACGATGGCCCCGGTGGTCCCCTCCAGGGTCCAGGCCGCGAGGCACCAGCCGCAGGCATTGGCGAGCTTGATCTGGACGGTGGAGCCGGTGAGCCCGTCAGGTGCCGTGAGACCGCTCATCTCCAGGCTCGAGTTGCAGGTGGCACCCGCCGTGCCCTTGCCCCGGAAGCAGCCCCAGAGCCCGTTCTCGATGCTCTGCTGGAAGTTCAGCGGGCTGCCCGTGGTGCTTGCGGGAGGCGAGCCGGAGGCCGACTGCACTGCGGCGTAGCCGGCGACCGCTGACAGGTTGGAGGAGTAGGCGCCCTGGAGGGCGACGGCCCGGTCCCAGGAGTAGAGGACGTCCTCAGCGGTCACCTTGTCGCCGTTGTCGAAGGTGGCGTTCGGGTTGAGGTGCACGGTGTAGGTCAGGCCATCGCTGGAGACCCCGCCGTTGGCCGCGGTCGGGACCGCGGTCGCGATGTCGGGCACGATGTTGAGGCTGTCGTCGAAGCGCCAGAGGTTGTCGAACACGTTCTGCATGAACTCGGTGTCGACCTCGGCGTCCGCCTCGCCCGGGTCCCACGTTCCGGGGTTCTGAAAGACCGGGAACTTCAGCACCTGGCTGCTCGCCAGGGCTGACGAGGACGACGACGACGTCGATGCGCCGCTGGTGGTTCCGCAGGCGGCGGCGGCGGCCACGGCCAGCAGGCTGATCACCAGCGTCGCCCGCGAGGGCCCATGCCGGCCGGCCGCCGCGCCTCCAAGATGTGGTGTCCCCGACGTCATCTCACCCTCCTTGCATCCGCCGAGATCGGAACTCGGTACCGCGGCGGTCGTGCCGTTTGAGGGCATCGACAACCGGGGCCAAGCATTAAGCCGGGGAATGTACCCTTTCCCATAGCCCGTCGGCTATCACCCGTTGGGGTGAGCCGGGAGGGGAAGAGCCGGGGCTGAGGGCCAAGATCAACCCGAAAGCGGCGAACCGGTCAAACTGGAGATCAACCTGGGCTGACCGCCGCCGCGGAGACTGCCCCTCACCGGGAGACCAGCCCGGCTGACCGNNTAGGTGCTGGCCACCCAGCCGACGTAGAGCGACTGGTTCATGAACGGCACGCAGGCGGCGATGCCGAGCACGAAGGCGGCCACGCCGCGCCAGTTCGAATGGCGCCGGTCGAAGAGGAGGGAGGTGCGCAGCCGTCCCTGGCGCATCGCCCAATCGGTGAGCACCACCCCGAGGAAGGCGACGATCCAGTAGGTGCTGAAGAAGAGGAAGTTCTCGTACGCGCCCCCGGTTCCACCGGGGCCCACCTGGCCCGTGTTCACCACCAGGAATCCCACCAGGAAGCCGACGATCCCGAAGCCGGCGGCGGCGAGCGCCCGGCGTAGCCGCGCCGTGACCCGGATGCCCATGCTGAGGAACGACATCGCGCTGCTGTAGAGGTTGACGGCGTTGGCCGAGACGGCGCCGACGCAGATGGCCAGGGGCGCGACGACCCCCAGGACCTCGGGCAGTGGCCTCACGAACTGGTCGGTGGGGATGTCGGTGAGTCCCCACCGCGTCCCCGCGACCGTCGCCAGTGCGGCTCCCGCCACCTCCAGCACTCCGCAGGTGACGAGCAACCCCAGCCCGGCGGAGAGCGCGACCCGCAGCCGGCTCGTGCCTCGGGCCAGGTAGCGGCTGTAGTCGGAGGCGTACGGGTTCCAGCTGGCCGCGTAGGCGAAGGCGAAGAAGACAGCGATCATGAAGGCTCCCACCGGTCCGCCTCCGGCCGCGGCAGCCGCCGCGTCGAACCCGGTCCCCGGACGCGCGTGCAGGAAGATGATCGCGGTGCAGGCGGCGAACACCACCGCCAGGAAGGGGAATGCCCAGCGCTCGAGGGCGTGGATGAAGTTGTACCCGGCGAATGCGACCAGGATCTCGACGAGGACGACGATCCCGAGAGCGAGGGCAAAGCCGGGCACCGGCAGCCGCACCGCGGCGCAGAAGGTCTCCAGCGCAAAGGCGCCGCTCACGCTGTTGACGGCCACCCAGCCGGCTCCCGCGGTGAGGACCTGCAGCCCGGCGGGGAGCAGGTTGCCGAAGAAGCCGAAGCCCGCCCGGCTCTCCACCATCTGGGCCACCCCCAGGCGCGGTCCCATGACGGAGAGCAGGCCCTGGAAGAGGGATCCGAGAGCGGTGCCGAGAAGGAGCGCGACGGCGGTCGGCCAGAAACCTCCGCCGAAGAGGACGACGGGGAGGACGCCGACGTAGACGGTCGCGAACTCAAGGTTGGGCGACGCCCACATCCAGAAGAGGCCGAGCGGCCGGCCGTGACGCTCGGATTCCGCGATGTACTCCACCCCGCCCGGCTCCACCGCGGCGACCCGCTCCCCGTAGACACCCTCGCGCACCGGGACCGTGCCCCCCTCCAGCTCCACGGTCGCGCGTCCGGCCGGCCGGGAGGGGGCCTCGAGAGCCTCCGTCATCGGGCCTCCGCCCCTGCCGCCCGGGCCCCCGCGACGCCCCCCAACCTCCTCATCGGGCCCAGCCGCCCCCGCCGTCCGCGACAGCGATCTCCAGGAGCGCGCGGAGGCGCGGCAGCTCGGTGACGGCCCGGATCACGGCCACGCCCCGGGCGCCGGCGGCGACGCAATCCGCGGCGTTGCCCACGTCCACGCCGCCAATCGCGACCACCGGGATGCTCACGGCCCCGCAGATCGCACGGAGGCCGTCCAGCCCGATCGCGGGCCCGGTGTCCGTCTTGCTCGGCGTCGCCCAGACCGCACCCGCACCGATGTAGAGGGCTCCCTCGGCCTCGGCGCGCCGGGCCTCCTCGGGGGTGCCCGCGGAGCGGCCAAGACTGATGCCGGCCCGCGTCGCCCGCTCCACACCGGGGTCGCCCTGGCCCAGGTGAACGGTGACGCTCAGCGCCTCGGCGGCGGCGACGTCGTCGTTCATGACGATCATGGCCAGATCACCTACCAAAGCGATCACCTCGCGACCGACGCGGACCCGATCCGCGGTGGTCACCTCCTTGAGCCGCAGCTGGACCACCGACGCGCCGTTGCGCGCCGCCCAACCGGCGGTCGCGGCGTCGGACACAATGGCGTGGAGGATCACGCCGGCGCCGCGCCGGTCACGTCGATGCGGACCTCGGAGTCGAGGGTCTCCGGGTCGAGCCCGGCCACGCAGTCGTAGAGGTTGACGTGGAAGCTGCCGGGCCCGCGCGCACCCACCGCTGCGTGCTCGGCGGCCACGCCGAAGGCGGCCAGGGCCTCGGTCGCGGCGCGGAGGGGGTCGTCGCGATTGACGGCCGCGAAGCAGCCGCAGAGGGCGGTCGACATGCAGCCGGTGCCCGTGACCTGGCCGAGGACGGCGACGCCGTTGCTCACCGCGGCACTCCCGCCCGGTCCGGCGATGTGGTCCACGGCCCCGGTGACCGCCACCGTGCAGCCGAGGGCTCGCGCCGCCGCGGCCGCCAGCGCCCCCGGGTCGCCGGCGGAGACGGAGTCGACGCCACGGATCTCCGCCGTCTCTCCGATCAGCGCGGCGACCTCGGCCGCATTGCCGCGGACGATGGCGACCGCCACCTCCGCGAGGATCCGGCGGCACGCGTCGGTGCGCATCCTGGTGGCGCCGGCACCGACCGGGTCGAGGACCACCGGGGCACGGTGGCGGTTCGCGGCGCGGCCGGCCAGCACCATGGCGTCCACCCACTCCGGTGAGAGCGTGCCGATGTTGAGCACCAGCGCACCGGCGTAGGCGGCCATCTCCTCGACCTCGGCGAGGGCGTGCGCCATCACTGGCGAGGCGCCGACAGCGAGCGTGATGTTGGCGGTCTCGTTCATCACCACGTAGTTGGTGATCTGGTGGATGAGCGGGTGCTCGGTGCGGATCGCGCGGAGCGATGTGGCGGGGGAGAAGCGGCCGGTGGTGGGCGTCGGCATGGGGATCACTCCTGGTGGGGAATGTGGGGGACTGCCGGGGCCGAGAAGGGAGCTGCCTGGACCGCGGAGGCAGTGGCAAAGGCATGGAGGACGTCGACTGGGCCGTCGCCGTGACCGATCTCGACCAGGCCGTGGGCCACCGCGTCCGCCGCCACGTGCGCGGCGGTCCGGGCCGCGGTGAGCAGGTCGTCGCCCAGGGCGAGCCGGGCGCAGAGGGTGGCCGAATGGGTGCAGCCGGCGCCGTGGGTGGCGGCGACGCCATAGCGGACCACCGGGATCTCGTGGTGCTCGTGCCCGTCGAAAAGGTGGTCGACCGCCGACTTGCCGTGGCCGCCGGTGACCAGGACCGCCGGCGCTCCCATCTCGTGGAGACGCTCGGCCAGCTCGCGGCGGCTGCCTTGGTGGCCGGTCAGCGCCTCCGCCTCGGGGAGGTTGGGGGTGATGACCGTGGCCCGCGGGAAGAGGCGGCGCACCAGTGTGGACACGGCATCCTCGCGAAGCAGCACGGCCCCCGACGACGCCACCATGACCGGGTCGACGACGAGCGGGAAATGCGTCCGCGAGAGCCAGTCGGCAACCGCGTTGATGATCGGCGCCGAGAAGAGCATCCCGGTCTTGGCGGCGTCCACCCCGATGTCGTCGGCCACCGCATCGAGCTGGGCGGTGATGAAGTCGGTGGGCAGCTCGTGGATGGCCCGCACCCCCACCGTGCTCTGAGCGGTGAGGGCCACGATCGCCGACATCCCGTGGCAGCCGGCGGCCGCGAACGCCTTGAGATCCGCCTGGATTCCGGCGCCGCCTCCGGAATCCGAGGTGGCGATGGTGAGGCAGCGCGCCACTGTCATTGCGGCCCTCCCTACGCTGGCATTACCCAGATCAGGTTCTCGGGTGTGATCTCAGCCAATCGGGCACCCCGGGACGGTTCAGAGCGTAGCACCACCTGTCCGGGGCGGCGCGGTAGCAATGCGCGCCCGGGGCGCGCCCTCGCCCCGCGGCCACCCGCNNCAGAGGCCGGGCCACTGGCGGCGGTGGCCAGGGCGGGGGTGAAGCTCCGGCGCTGCCTTGCACACTCAGGACCCTGCGCAGCTCGAGGGCACCGGCGATGAACACCAGGGTCACCGCGATCGGAGTCAGCGACACCGGGACCACGTGCAGCGGCCAGATGTCGGGGAGCAGGACCACGGCCACCAGCGCGAACGAAGCGGCGGCTTGCCCGGAGATCCGTCGCCACCACCAGGCCCACCCGACCATCCCCAGCGCCAGCAACGCGATCCCGAGGGCCGGTGCCTCGACGAAGCAGACGATGAGCGCGAGCGAACCGATCACTCCCACCTCGAGCCATATCGGGTCGAGACGGCGGCCCCTCTCGCCCACGGCGGCGGCTAGGAGGGGGAGGAGCACCACGTCGTCATTGGGATGCGCATACGGAGTGCACGCCAACCAGAACGCCAAGCCGACCAGGGGAATCAGGTACCGTCGGTCGGCCGCCAGGGAGCGGAGCGCGGGGTGGCGCATGGCGGCGACCGCCAGCGCGAGGACCCCGGCGATGCCCACCGCGGCGATGCCGTCACCCAGCAATGCGCCATGCGGCAGGTGAGCGACCAGCCCGGGGATGCCGGCGAGGTCAGGCTGCGTCGAGGTCACCGTGCTTTGGAAGCTGAGGAGGTGGGTGAGGAACGACCCTGCATGGGGCACGCAGACGAACCCGGCAACCGTCCCGGCCGCCAGGACACACCCGGCGGACAGGGCGAAGCGCTCGAATCGCGGAACGTCGTCGACCCAGGCCACGCCCAGCAGAATCGGCAGCGGCCAGAGGATGTGCGGCTTGAGCAGCACCGCCGCCATGCAGAGGCCGGCGAGCCAGGGACGGTCGCGCCGCATCAGCACCAGCCCGCCGATGGTCGCCCCCAGGAGGAGGAGGTCGAACTGCCCGGAGAGCACGCCCACCAGCAGCGGCCATGAGCAGAGGGCTCCGAGCACCCAAAGACCACTCCGGCGCCAACCGAGCTCGCTGAGCCAGAGGCGCAGGCTGGCTGCTGCCACCAGCAGCCCAAGCGCCGTGAAGACGGCGTAGCTCCACCAGTACGGCAGCCAGCTGAAGGCCCGCAGAAACAAGCCGACGATGGGCAGATCGGCGAAATAATCGAGCGAGGGCTGTACCGCGGAGTAGTGCTGGATCATCTGCTCGGCCACATGCATGGTCGTGGGGCTGTACGGGTTGCCCCCGCGTGCACTGACCTGCGCCGCCGCATAGAAGACCCGCCAGTCATCGGCCAGGCCATAGGGTGAGGGCGGGAACATGTGCACGACGGCGAATGTCGCGAATCCCGCGCATACGACGAGAAGGCAGATGAGCACGAGCCGTCGAGACATGGCAGCAGCGATGATAGGGGCAAAACGACGGCCAGAACGTGGCGCTGCCGGTCAGCGCAGCTCCGCTGCCTCGACCTCCCTCGCACCGGCTGGCGCCGTCCCTCCGGCAGGTGTCAGCGCCTCGGGCTTGCGCCTTGTGGCCAGGTAGGACCCGGCCAGGATCAGCGCGAATCCGAGAACGGCTCCGATCCGAAGGGGCTCATCCAGGATGGTCACCCCCAGAACCAGCGCCACCGCCGGGTTGAGGTAGGTGATCACGGTGGCCCGGACCGGTCCGATCTCGGCGATCAGGGCAAAGAAGAGGACGAATGCGACCGCGGTGCAGACGACCCCGAGCGTCACCGCGGAGGCGAGGACGCGTGCCGTCGGATGGCTGTCCCCCAGTTGGATGATCCCAACCGGCGCGTACACCAGCGACGCGAAGGCAAGCGATGCCGCCACCACGCCGACGGACGGGAGCTGCGACAGCTTGCGGGAGATGATCATCGGGCCCACGGCGTAGCCCACCGCGCACACTCCGATCTCGCCGACCGCGAGCAGGTCGTGGCCGGAGATGTCGAAGCCGAGCAGGACGGCCACCCCGGCGAAGCCGACCCCGAGACCGACCAGGCGGCGGCCGTCAAGCTGGTGCTCGCTGCGGGTGATCCAGGCGAGCAGCGCCCCGAATAGGGGAACGGCAGCGACGAGCAGGCCGGAGAGAGAGCTGGAGAGCCTCGTCTCGGCGCTGGACAGGAGAAACCACGGTATCGCCAGCTCCGCCACGGTGTAGGCGATGAGCCACCTCCAGGCGGGCAGGATCGGCCGCACCTCCCGGCGGGCGATCGCGATCGGGACGAGCAGAAGCGCCCCGATGCCGGTGCGGAGAAAGACGAGACTGGCCGGCGAGATCCCGGAGACGGCGACCTTGATGAGCAGGTACGGGATGCCCCACACCACGCACATGACCGCGAAGAGGACGAGCGCCTTTCGGCTCACGGCCGCCATCCTAGCGGGCGTCGGCGAGAGCCCGGCGTTACGCGCCGCTCGCAGTCGTCCCGGCGTCTCGGCCCAGCTTGCGGAAAAAGAGGAACACGGAGGTGTACTGGCGGCGCCGGTGCTCGAGGACGATGGCGGGGTAGTCGGTGACGTGGCGCCGACCTTCGAGAAGTGCCTCCGAAAGCGGCTTGACCTTGCTCATCGTGGCCGGGCTGACGCCGAAGTCGATGGGCTCCACCAGCTCCAGATCCGAGCACGACCCTGCCAGCTCACCGATCTCCGATGGCGTGAAAAGGGCCAGGCCCCGGCCCCGATGTCCGGAAGCGCCGTTCAGGATGCATTCGGTCGCGATGGCGACGACCCCACCCGGCCTCACCACCCGGGCCATCTGCTGCAGCGCTTGCTGCGCCCCGTCGTAACCCCCGAAATGCTCGATGGAGCTGAGCGAGAAGGCAACTTCGAAGGTGCCGTCCTCGTAGCGGAGGTCGAGCCCGTCCATCCACTGCACCACCAGACGGTTGCGCTGGTACGGGACGCGTGCGAACCGGTCGGGTGAGACCAGCATCCGGCCATCGCCCTCCAGGGACCCGAACTGCGTTCCACCGTAGACATCTGTGGCGAAGACCCAGCGCACGTGGTTGGTCAGCTCGTAGACCGGCTCCTCGTGGCCCGCGCCGACGGAGAGCACGAGGCTCCCGGCATCCACGGCCGAGAGCTGCTCCAGGCCGCACAGCAGCTGCGCGAACTCCCAGTGCTTGCGGTGCTCCATCCTGGAGGGGAAGTCCGGTTGGATCGCGACGAGGTAGGGGAGGCAGCGCCGGATCGCCGCGACACGGCGCGGATCGAGCCAGTCCTCCAGTTCGCAGAGCTTGTTGAGGGGCATGTGCCTGGTGAGATCGACCGGAGCGGGGTCGCGAACCCTGACAGAGACCTCACCGGGGTCGGGCGGTGCGACGGGGACCGGGCGCCGCGCCGCGACCCGGAGCCGCAGGGTGCTCGGAATTCCGGCAAGGTCGCGCGTCCAGGCGGGCATGGTCGGTGGCACGCGACTGCGGCTACGCGCTCTGGGTCTCTTCTGCGCTCAGCTCCCACAGCCGGTGCGCCGCCGCGGCGTCCCGGGCCGCGGAGCTCGGCTGCTTGCGCTTGCGGTTGGCGAAGTACCCACCGTTCTCGGAGGACACGGCCGTCGAGTCGGCGAGCCACACCAACGTGTCCGCGCCCTTGGTGGTGCTGCGGGCAAAGGGTCGCGCCAGCGTCATGCCAAAGGCCATCAGGCCACCGTTGTTGCGGTTGAAACCGCTCGCCACGAAACCCGGATGGAAGCAGTTGGCGGTGACACCGGTCCCCTCCAGACGCCGTGCCAGCTCGGTGGTGAAGAGGATGTTGGCCAGCTTGGTCTGCCCGTAGCGGGAGAAGCCGCCCGTCCAGTACCCCTTGTCGGCCTTGATGCCGTCAAACGGGATGTGCGCGCCGTGATGAGCGCTCGAGCTGGTGGTGATGATCCGGGCGGGCGCGCTCGCCTCGATTCGGTCGATGAGCAGGGCGGTGAGCAGGAAGGGGGCGAGGTGGTTCACGGCCCAGGTCAGCTCAAAACCGTCCTCGGTGAGACGTCGCGAGCTGTTGACCCCTCCCGCGTTGTTGGCCAGCACGTCGATCTTGGGATGCTTGGCCAGGATCTCGGCGGCGAGCTTGCGGATCGACGCCTGCGAGCTGAGATCCGCGAAGAGGACCTCGACCTCCGTCCGGGGCCCCCCAGCGGTCCTGATCTGCTCGACGGCGGCGGCCGCCCTGGCCTCGCTGCGGGCGACGATCGAGAGCAGCGCGCCCCGGTGGGCCAGCTCCCGCGCCGCCGCCAGCCCGATTCCGCCCGTCGCTCCGGTGATGATCACCCGCTTGCCGGCGACCCCAGTCCACTCTTGCATGACCGTCTCCCAAGTTTCGGATCGGCTGCCGTGAGCCCCACTCGCGGTCTCGTCGGTGCTCACGCCCTCAGCGTGTCCGGAGCCTACGCCCTCAGCGCTTCTCGTCGATGGCGATGGTGACCTTCACCGCAGCGTGGTCCTGGGGTCGCGCGGCGGTGCGGAACGCCTCACGCCACGCGGCGAGGGGGAAGCGGTGAGTGAGCCAGTCCCGCCACGGGACCTCGCCGCTCGCGAGCATGGCGAGGGCGGTGTCGAGGTCGTCGCGACGGTATCCATTGGACCCCACCACGGTCACCTCCTTGAAGTAGGTGAGGGTCGCCTGGGTGCGCCTGGCGCGGCCCACTCCAACCCGCACCACCAGGCCCCCGGGACGGACGATCGCCAGGGAGAGCTCCGCGGTTGCGGTGCTCCCCACCGCGTCGACCACCGCTGCGGCGCCCCCGGCGACGAGCCAGGGGAGGCCATGCCAGGGCTGGGTCAGCCTGCCCCCGGCAGCCTCCGCCACGTGCTCGACCACAGCCAGTGGGCGGTGGGAGATCGTCTCGGCTCCGACGGCCTCCACGAGCGCCCGCTGGTAGGGCCAGGCCGCGCTGACCACCACCCGTTCGGCTCCCAGGCGGCGCAGGGAGGCGGCGACCGCCAGACCGATGGTGCCGGCGCCGAGCACGACGACCATGCCGGACGTCGCGCTGGGCCCCGCCATGATGCCGGCCCTCGCGGGGTGTCCTGTGCCCAAGACTTGCTCGGCGGCGTGTGCGCCGACCGCCAGCGGGTCGGCGAGGACCCCCGCCCGGGGCTCCAGGCCATCCGGAAGCCGGCGCAGCTGGGAGCGGTGGGCGTGCATCCGGGTGCCCATCCCCCCGGGGAGGCCGCGGATGTTCCCGGTGTGGATACCGCTTCCCGAGACCCCCGGTAGAGGCTCTCCCTGGTGAGCGCAGAGGGGCAGCATTCCCTCTGCGCAGGCAGGGCACGCCGGCAGCCCGCGCGCCGCGCAGCCGAGCCACGGGTTGACGACCACGGTCTCCCCGACCGAGAGGTCGGTGCCGGCCGGGTCGGTGACCCGGGCCACGATCTCGTGGCCCATGACGTGCGGGAAGGAGATCAGCCCGGAGAGCGGGTTGTCCCAGTCGGCCTGCAGCGTGGCCTCCGTCACGTCGCTGCCGCACACCCCGGCGAGGACCGGCTCGAGCGGAACCCAATCGGGCCCGGGGGACGCTGGGTCGGGCAGCCGGCGGAGGCCGAGCGGTCCGCCGCTGGTCAGGGCCCAGAGCGGATCGAGGCGGCTGAGCGCACCGGCGACGGCGAGCCGTGCCGGCCGGGGATCAAAGACCAGGCCGATCATCAGCGGGGGTTCCGGGGGCGGGTCGGGGCACGCCGCGAACGGTACCCCGAATGGTGGGAGGTGGTCCGGCGTTCCCCCACGCGTGCACCGGCGCACTGCAGTCCAAGAATACTTCGGTGACTGTTGTTGGCCAGCCCCGGCGGGGGCATGCCTCCCTCCCCCAACGGGGCCGGGCGCCGCTTCTCTGATTGACCAGACGACTGCACGGTGACTGCAGATTCCACGGCCCGTGCCAGGGCTTTCGGCGCACCTCGGGACGGCCCGCTCCGTCCGTCGTGCCCTCCCGCCGTCCACCCCCGTCACGGACTCTCGTCAGGCCGTGTCCATCTTTTCACAGCACCCGTGAAATGATCCGGCCGTTCGAATGGCCTGGCCCAGCACCGGACTTGGTGACTGGGATGCGCCGCCCGGGGAAAACAGTCCAGTGAATAATCCGCCCAAGCCACGGCTCGCGCCACCCGGGGGGAGAGGGGCCTGAGGTGGCCAGCGCGCCCACGCCCCGCGTCGTTTCGGGACAGCTCGCTCTGCTGATTCCCGTGGGGAGCGACACGTACGCCGTCTCGCTGGAGACCGTCCGCGAGGTGGTGGTCGATCCGCGCGTGACCCAGCTGCCGACCTCGCCCGCGGTGGTGCGCGGCGTGTTCAATGTGCGCGGGGACATCGTCCCGCTCCTCGACACCGGCCTTCTGCTCGGCCTCCGTCCGGTGATGGAGGAGCCCTACGCAGTGCTGGTTGAGACCCCCCACGGGACGGCCGGGCTGGTCGCCACGGACATGCCCCTCACCGTCCGGCTCAACGAATCGGTGGGTCATTCCGACATTGAGGGGACCACCGAGACCTACCTGGTCGCTGACGCCAGGCTGGCCATCGCGCTCGACATCCCGGTGCTGCTCAGCCCCGCGCGGATCTCACAGTGAGCCCTCAGGAGTCGCTCTCGGAGAACGACTTCCAGCGCCTCTTCGCGATGGAGGCGGAGGGCCGGCTCGACACCCTCGTCGACCAGCTGCTCGAGCTGGAGAAGGGCGGCGCCACCCCCGAGGTGGTCGCCTCGCTCTTCCGCGAGGCCCACACCGTCAAGGGCGGCGCCGCGGTGGTCGGGATGCCCCATGTCGCCCGGGTGGCGCACGCTCTCGAGGACCTGCTGGAGGAGGTGCGTCGGGAGCGGCGCGGGGTCGACACCGCCCTGATCGACGCCGTGCTCGCCGGTGTCGACGCCATCCGCGCCCTGATCCCGCTTGCGGTCGCCGGCCAGGACCACGAGGCGGCGGCATTCGATGCCGAGCAGCGGCTCCGCATCGCCGTCGGGGGACCTCCCGTCGTGGACGACAGAGCCGCGGCGGCGCCGGACATGCCGGTTCCGGCCCCCTCGTCGCCGGCCCCCACCACGATGGCTCCGCCCGTGCCCTCCCCGGCCCCTCCCGCGCGTGCCGAGCCCGGGGCGCCCCCTGCACCAGCCCGCGAACACGATGCCGCAGACGGAGTGGTGGAGGCGCACGGTGCTGCCGACGGCGCCGCGGGTCACGCCGAGCCGGCACGGGCCACGGCGACCGAGATGCTCCAGATCCCGGTCCACCGGATCGACGAACTGGTCCGCCTGATCGGCGAGGCATCAGCCGCCACCCTCCGCCTCGGGAGCGCCCTGCTGGAGCGCCTGGAGCGCGATCCCTCCAGTCTCACCGAGTACCGCGACCTCGTCCGCTCCCTCAACGAGCTGCAGGAGCTGGCCCTCCACGCCCGGATGATTCCGGTGATGTCACTCGCCCCTCGGCTCCGCAGGGCCGTGCGCGATCTGGCCCGGGAGACCGGCAAAGAGGTGCGTTTCGAGACCCGGGGAGAGGACGCCGAGATCGACCGTGGCGTCCTGGAGCGTCTTGCCGATCCGCTCCTCCACCTGGTCCGCAACGCCGTCGACCACGGCGTCGAAGCCCCGGATGAGCGACGCCGGAACGGCAAGCCGGCCGAGGGGACGGTCCGGCTCCACGCCATGCAGCTCGGTTCCGAGGTGGTCATCGCGGTGAGCGACGATGGCCGGGGCATCGACGTCAGCCGGGTGAGGGAGACTGCCGGTCGCACCGACCGCAGCGCCATCGAGATGGACGACGAGGCAGCCCTTTACCTCATCTTCCGGTCGGGCCTCACCACCGCCACCAAGGTCACCGGCGTCTCCGGCCGCGGCGTGGGGCTCGACGCCGTTCGCGCCAGTCTCAATGCGGTGCGCGGGCGCATCGAGGTCCGATCCGACCCCGGGATGGGCACGGAGTTCCGGATCGCCGTGCCCATCACGATGACGACGCTCCGCTGCCTAGTCATCAAGGCGGGCGGGCAGGCCTTCGCCATCCCGCTCCATTCGGTCCGCGCGGTGCTCCCGCCGCAGACCTCGGCGATGGTGGGCGGGCGGGCCATGACCATGCTGGACGGCCGTCCGGTGCCGATCAGCAGCCTCTCCGCGGTGCTCGGCATGGGCAACGGCAGCCACGGTCCCGCGGTGGTCGTGGCCGGCCTGACCCGGAGCCACGCCTTCACGGTCGACGAGCTCGTCGACCAGCGTGACGTCGTCGTCAAGGGCCTCGGTGAGCTGCTTCCCCGGCTGCCCGCGGTGGCTGGGGCCGGCGTCCAGCCCGATGGCAGCATCCTCCTCGTGCTCGAGGCCGCGGGCCTGATCGAGCGGGCCCGCCGCATAGACAGCGGCGACCGCTCGCAGGAGGCCGCCGGCGGCGGGGGCTACGAGGAGACCGCCCCGCAGCGCGCCGCCTCGATCCTGGTGGTCGATGACGCCCTCACCGTCCGCGAGCTGCAGCGCTCCATCTTCGAGAATGCCGGCTATCGCGTGCGGGTGGCCGTCAACGGCGAGGAGGCCCTGGTCGAGATCTCCCATGAGCGTCCTGACCTGGTCCTCACCGATGTGCAGATGCCGAGGATGGACGGCTTCGAGCTGACCGAGGCGATCCGCAAGCAAGCCGCGCTCGCCTCGTTGCCGGTGATCATCCTCACCTCCCGCGGAAGCGACGAGGACCGCCGGCGCGGGCTGGAATGCGGCGCCGACGGCTACATCGTGAAGAGTGGCTTTGACCAGTCGGCGCTGCTCTCCGCGGTGGAGCGGCTGTTGGGGGAGGATCGGTGACGCAGGCAATTGAAGACCGCGCGTTGAGACGGGCCGCCCTCAGCCGCGCGCTCCGGCGGGCCGCCATGGAACGGGCGCTGGAGGAGGCCGCCACCCAGCGCGGGCTGAGGCGGGCCTCCGTGCGCGGCTCCGCCGCATGCGGCGTCCCGGACGCCGACTCGCCCCTGAGGCGTGCCCCGTGCCGGTGAGGGACATCCTGCGGGTGCTGATCATCACCGGGCAGACGGGACCCTGGGGTGCGCAACTCACGCGCGCCGTCGAGGCCGATCGCGACGCGAGCGTCGTGGGCCAGGTCGCCCCCGCCCAGGCCGTCGACCACGTCGGCCGGGATCGCCCCGACATCGTGGGCCTCGACATGTCCGGGCTCTCCAGCAGCAGCCAGGCTGCCAGCCTCGTCCGGGAGATCCTCGCCCTCGCCCCCGTGCCCATCCTTCTCATGGTCCCGTCCGACCAGCGCCGGGACACTTCCATGGCGGCGGTCGTCGCCGGCGCCGTGGAGGTGATGACCTACCCCGCCAAGTGGGACGTCGCGGTCGCCGCCGAGCTGCGCAAGCGCCTTCATGCCCTTGGACACCTCTCGCAGCGCCGCCGCGATCGGCTCCGGCGCCCGGTGACCCAGGAGCCACGCCCCACCGTCGCCGGGGGCGGCCCGCGTAGTCAGGACGGCGTGGTTGGTCTGGCGGCCTCCACCGGCGGTCCCCCCGCCCTGGCCCAGGTCCTCTCCGGCCTGGGTGGGCTCAACCGCCCGGTCATCGTCGTCCAGCACCTGCAGTCGGGATTCGTGGACGGCTTCCTCGGTTGGATGCGCCGGGAGTCCGCCCTTCCGGTCGATCTCGCCGTCGATGGCGCCCAGCTCCGGCCCGGGGTGGTCCTGGTGGCACCGCCGGGGCTGCACGCCATCGTGCGGCGCGGTCACCGGCTGTCGCTGCTCGACGAGCCCGTGACCCTCCACCGCCCGTCCGCCGACGTCCTCTTCCACAGCATGGCCGACTGCGGTGGCGAGGGGGGGATCGGGGTGATCCTCACGGGGATGGGAGATGACGGGGCGTCCGGCCTGCTCGCCCTGCGGCGGATCGGGGGGGCCACCATGGCCCAGGACGAAGAGTCCTCGGCCGTCTACGGCATGCCCAAGGCGGCCCACGACAACGGCGGCGCCGCCTGGGTGCTGCCCCTTTCCGAGATCGCCGCCGCGGTGCTCCGCGCCGCCGGCGCACCGGTGCCGGCATGACCAGCGAGATCCTGCTCGACACCGCCAGTGAGTTTGTGCAACGGACCGTGGGCCTGCACCTCGACCCTGCGCAGCGACACCGGCTCGACTACTGGCTCCACCGCACCGCGGCGCAACGGGGCGTGCCGGACCAGACGATCGTCGAGGAGATCGCCGCCGAGGGGCCGGCGCTCCAGGCCTGCCTCGACGAGCTCACCGTCCAGGAGACCTCCTTCTTCCGCGATCCCGCCCAGCTCGCCGCCTTCCGCCGCGACGTCGTGCCCACCCTGCACTCCCCGCTCACCGTCTGGAGCGCCGGCTGTGCCTGGGGCCACGAGCCCTACACCATCGCGATGATGCTGGCCGAGAGCGGCATCGCCGAGTGGCGGGTGGTCGCCTCCGACATCTCCTCCCGCGCCCTCCGCCAGGCCGCCTCCGGGCGCTACGAGGAGCGGCAGCTCACCGGGCTTGGCGAGACGGAGCGCAGCCGGTACCTCCGCAAGACCGGCGACCACTGGGAGATCGTCCCCGAGCTCCGGTCGAGGGTGACGGTCTTCCGGCACAACCTGATCCGCGACCCGGCTCCGGCGCAGGCCGCTGGCGCGGAGGTGGTCTTCTGCCGCAACGTCCTCATCTATTTCGACCGCCGCGACGTGCTGGCCGCCCTGGAACGGATCGCCACCACCATGGACCCGCGGGGATGGGTGTTCCTCGGCTACTCGGAATCCCTCTGGCAGGTCACTGAGCGCTTCCACCTGGTCCGGGTCGGCACCGCCTTCGCGTACCGGCAACCCGACCCGGCGATGGCGGTCCAGGCGGCTGGGGCCCTTCCTCGCCCCGGCCATTCGAACCACTCACTGGGCACCTCGGCTCGGGGAGTCTCCCGGGCCCCCGTTCCCGCGGGCGCCAAGCTGGGCTCCGCCCACGCTCCCTCCACGCCCTCCAGACCGCCCGCGGCGTCCCCGCCGTCCCCGCCGCCACCTCTGGTGGCCGCGACGGACCAGGGCGGCGACCCTTCGACCACGGCTCTCCTCGCCGAGGGCGAAGCCGGTCTCCAGTCCGGCGACGCGGCCGCCGCCGTGGCCGCGCTCCGGAAGGTTGCCTACCTCGACCCCGATCACGCCATCGCCCACTTCCAGCTGGGGCTGGCCTTTGAGCTCCTGGGAGAATCGCGCCAGGCCCGCCGGGCCTTCAGCGTCGCCCGCGCCGCTCTCAGCCGCAGCTCCGCGGCCGCCGAAGTCGCCCTCGAGGGCTACCAGATCGGTGAGCTGGTCCGCATGATCGACCACCGGCTGACGAGGACACCCGAGCCATGAGAACACTGGTCCACTTCGGGACGGCGGACAGCGAGTGGGCAGTCCCCATCGAGCGGGTCCAGGAGGTGCGGCTGCCCTACGGGATCACCCCCTTGCCGGTTCCCAAGGCCGGGATCGCCGGTCTCCTTCGGCACGGGGACGAGATCCTCACCGTGCTCTCCGTGCTCGGCGGTGCCACCGGGTTCGTGCTCGTCCTGGACGGCGGCGGTGAGCGCTTCGGGCTGATCGTCGAGAGTGCCATCGGTATCCTCCGGGTGGAGGCGAGCGCGATCACCGCCCCGCCGGCCGGCCAGGAGAACCCCGTAGTCTGCGGGGTGATCCGGGCCGAGGAACAGCGGATGGTCCTGCTCCTCGATACTGACGCGCTCGCCAAGGAGCTCCAGTGAACGGCACGATCCTGGTCGCCGACGACTCGATGGTGGTGCGGGCCGTGCTCCGTCGCCAGCTCGAAACCGATGGCCACACCGTCGTCGAGGCAGTCAACGGAGAGGAGGCGATCGACGCCTGCCGCGAGTACCACCCCGACGTCATCCTCCTCGACGTCGAGATGCCGGTGCTCGACGGTCACGCCACCCTGATGCGGCTCAAGGCGGATCCCGAGCTCAAGGACATCCCGGTCGTCTTCCTCACGGGGCGGGTCGACACCGTCGACGTGGTGAACGGGCTGCGGCTCGGCGCCCACGACTACCTGCGCAAGCCGTTCGAGGCCAACGAGCTGATGGCGCGGGTGAGCGCCGCACTCCGGACCAAGTGGCTGCAGGACGAGCTGCGCACCCGCAATGCCGAGCTGGATCGGGTGTCGCGCATCGACATGCTGACCAACATCTACAACCGCCGCCATCTCGACGAGCACCTGCGCCGGGTGATCAGCGCGGCTCGCCGCCACGACCGCACCGTCGGGGTGCTGATCGTCGACATCGACCACTTCAAGGAAGTCAACGACGAGCGTGGGCACCTCGCCGGTGACGTCGTGCTCCGCGAGGTCGCCGCGCGCTTGCAGCAGGCGATGCGCACCGAGGACGCCCTGGGTCGTTGGGGTGGCGAGGAGTTCCTGGGGGTGCTCACCGACACCCCGCCGGAGGGGATCCGCATCATGGCCGAACGGCTGCGCCAGGTGATCGCGGCGGCGCCCTTCATCCTCGACGACGGCAGCCGGATCGGGGTCACCGTCAGCGTCGGCCATACCTATGGCACTGAGGACGCCGAGGTCCTGGTCCACCGCGCTGACGACGCCCTCTACGTCGCCAAGGCCGAGGGGCGCAACCGGGTCGCGGCGGCCTGAGGGCCGCCCGCCCTCAGGCCCGGTTCTCGGCGGCCCGGCGGTACATTCGCTCGTGGGCGTCGAGGGTCGTCTCCAGGTCGAGGTGACGCTCAGCGTGGCCGCGGCAGGATTGCCGGCACAATTCATCCGCCCGTCCCACCGCCGCCGCCGCTCCGGCGACGTCGCCCGCTACGACCAGGATTCCCGTCACCCCTTCGGAGACCACCTCCGGGAGGCCGCCCCGGCGGAAGCCCACCACCGGGGTCCCGCAGGCGTTGGCCTCCGCCGCCACCAGGCCGAAGGGCTCGTCCCATTGGGCCGGGCAGAGCACGGCGGCGGAATGCGCCATCTCCATCCACAGGGCCCTTCTCTCCAGCGCGGGCAGGACCGCCACGGCGGAGTCCTTGAGGAGTGCCGTGACCCGGGCGGCGTACTCGGGGTCGTACGCGGGACCGCAGATGAGGAGGCGTCTCCGAGCGGCCCTGGCGATGGCCACCGCCTCGAGCGCGCCCTTCTCGGGCGAGAATCGGCCGGCGAAGAGCAGGCGAGTGGAGGTGCGGGTCGCCTGCCAGGGGATCGCCGCGGTCGGGATCCCCGGACGGAGCACGCAGTCGATGGTGGAGAGCTGTCGCCACGAGACCGCCTGGGCCTCGGAGACCGCGGCGATGAGCGGCGGGTGGGGGCCCCGCTTGGCGGCGGTGAGGGCCGCGCCGACCTCGCGGTCGGCCGGCATGTGCAGGGTGTGCAGCACCGGGGCGGCGAGGCTCGCCGCGTGGCGGATCGCCGGGACATCGAAGGCATGGTTGTGGACCACGTCGAAGTCGAAGGATCCGACCAGAGCCAGGGTGGTGGCGAAGGCTGCATCGGATTGAGCGTCGGCGGTGGGCTCGCGGTCCGGGCGGAAGAGGGTCGCGCCGAGCAGCGCGGCGTCGACACCGGTGTCCATCACCCGCACCCCCTCCACCCGGGAGCCACGGGCGGCGAAGACGNNCGGGCATCACGGATTCGAAAGGTCGACTGGGGTGGAATGGGCTCGCTACCGATCTTCGACCTCCCGCCCGGGTGGTGCCGGCCGCGCATCGCGACCGGCGCCACCCCCAGGGGCCGGGGAAGCGGTGCCGTTCAGAGGAGTGGTGAAGAGGTTGCTGGCGACGCGGAGGCGCACGGTGGTACGCAGGCCGACCTCTGGCCGTGTCCGCGCGCGCGTCGCCACGGTTGCCGCCCTCGGCGGTCTGGGGCTGCTGATCGTGGCCTGCGGTACGACGAGCAGCGCGGCGCCGGGCGGGTACGGCCGGTTCCGGGACGGGAACCTCACGGACGGGAGCTTGGCCAGCCTCAGCGGGTCGACGCTCGTGCTCAGCACTTCGAGCGGCGACGTGACCGTCGACTTCACCAGCTCGACACCGATCAGTGAGACCGGCACCGGCAGCGTCTCCGACATCACGGTCGGGAGCTGCATCACCGCCACCGGCAGCGACGCCTCGGGCACGATCACCGCGAGCCGGGTGACGGTCTCGGCGGAGGTCAACGGCGCCTGCCCGGCGACCTCGTTCACGGGCGGCAATCCCGGCGGCTTCGGCGGTGGCCGTCCCAACTTCACCTTCGCTCCACGCCCCTCCGGTGGGTTCATCTCCGACTTCGCCAGCGTTAGGGGTGTGGTCACCGCCGTGAGCGGCACCGCGGTGACCGTCCAGCCCAGCAGCGGCTCCAGCCAGGGAATCACGGTTCCCAGCACGGCGTCGGTGTCCACGACGACCACGGGCTCGGCCTCCGATCTGGTGTCCGGGGCCTGCGTCGCCGCCGTCGGCCCCAGGAGCTCCTCCGCTGTGGTGACGGCCAGCTCCCTGCTCATCGAGCCCGCCGGCCCCTCCGGCTGCTTCACGGGCGGTAGCGGGTTCGGCGGCCTCGGCGGCGGGGAATTCGGTGGGTTCGGAGGCGGCGGGAGCGGGACCACCACCACGAGCACCAGCAGCTCCTAGTGTCCACCGTGGTGAGAGGATGCGCTCGGCCCCCGGCTGCGCGAGACTGATGCCATGCGAATCCTGGTCGCCGAGGACGACCCCGGACTCCGTTCGGTCCTGATCCAGGGCCTGGAGGACGCCGGCTACCAGGTCGACGCCGTCGGCCGCGGCGACGAGGCCATCGACCAGCTCAAGTTCTACGAGTACGACGTCGCCGTCATCGACTGGCGGATGCCCGGCGGCGCCGGCATCGACGTGGTCCGCTGGGCGCGCCGCAACGAGCGGCCCACCGCGATCCTGATGCTGACCGCGCGGGACACACCGCCGGATCGGGTCGAGGGCCTCGACGCCGGGGCCGACGACTACCTCGTCAAGCCCTTCGACTTCTCCGAGCTGCTGGCTCGGATTCGAGCCCTCCAACGCCGGCCCCGGGGGGTGGACGCCCCGGTGATCACCCGGGGCAGCCTGGCGCTCGACCCGCTCCGCCGCGAGGTGAGCGCGGGTGGGCATCCCGTCAACCTCACCACCACCGAGTACAACATCCTCGAGCTGCTGATGCGGCGCTCTCCCGCGGTGGTCGATCGCAAGGCCATTGCCGAGCACGGCTGGCGGGACGAGACCGACGCCCTCGGCTCCAACGCCATCGATGTCCAGCTGAGCCGGCTCCGGGCCAAGCTGCCGAGCGCGGGCATCCGGATCGTGACCGTGCGGGGTGCGGGATACCGGCTCGAGGAGGCGGGGTGAGCTTCGGGCCCCTCGCATGGGCCGGCCGCACCCTCGATCGGCTGACCGGTGGGAGTCCCCCCGGTACGGGCGACTCCGGACGGGACGCGCTGGGCCGGGTCCGGGTGGCGGCCACCCGGGTCGCTCTGATCAGCGCCGCCATCGTCGCCGCCGTCTACCTGGTGATCGCGGTGGCGGTGCTCCTCATCGTCAACGCACGGGAAACCGCGCAGGTCGACACGCAGCTGAACGCCGCCATCTCCCAGTCCGCCACGGACGCCGTGGCAGGTGACCTGACGCCGGACCGGACGGTGGGCTCCCCGCTGCAGTACTGGGTCATCGCCTCCGACGGCACCCAGTTCGTCTCCTACCCGCAGGACCCGAACTACACGCTCACGACATCCTCTTCCAGCGAGCTCCCGATCACCGCCGCCACTGCCGGTGCAAGCCCGCAAACCGTCTCCATCGACGGCGAAAATTTCCGGGTGGTCGTCAGCGCCATTCCGTCGGTGGCCAGGCAGGTCCCGATCGCCTACGACCCAGTCAGCGGCGATCCCATCTACGCGCCGTTCACCCTGGTGCGGATCGCGATCGGGGAGTCTCTGAACGGTGTCAACTCAGCAGAGGGCAACCTGATCCTGGCCGAGACCATCGTCGGTCCGGTCCTCCTGCTCGCGGTCTTTCTGGGAGCGCTCACCATCGGTCGCCGGGTGGCCGCCCCCATCGAGGAGGCCCGGGTGCGTCAGATGGAGTTCACCGCCGATGCCTCCCACGAGCTGCGCACCCCGCTCTCGGTGATCGAGGCGCAGACCTCTCTCGCCCTCGCCCAACCGCGCGAGGTCGCCTGGTACCACGCCGCCTTCCAGCGCGTGCAGGGGGAGAGCGCTCGCATGCGCCGGCTGGTCGAGGACCTCCTCTGGCTGGCGCGCTTCGACACCACCCGCGATCGCACCCAGGCGGAGCACGTGGACCTCGCCGTCCTCGCCCACATGACCGCGGACCGGTTCACCGCCGTCGCCGAGGCCAGCAGCATCCGGCTAACGGTCCGTACCCCACCGGTGCCGCTCGCCATCCACGCCCCGCCTGACTGGCTGGACCGCCTCCTCGGCGTCCTCCTGGACAACGCCTGCAAGTACGTGCCCGAGGGCGGGAGCATTGACGTCGCCGTGTGGCCGGACGGCAACCGGATACGACTCTCCGTCGATGACTCCGGTCCCGGCATCCCTCTCGAGGAACGGGAGCACATCTTTGACCGCTTCCGCCGTGCCACCGACCGGCCCGGAGGCGCGGGTCTCGGGCTCGCCATCGCCAACTCCGTCGTCAGCGCGACCGGGGGCCGCTGGCAGATCGGGGACGCGCCGGCGGGCGGGGCGAGCATGGGGGTGAGCTGGCCGCGCTCCCTGGGCGGCGGGCGCGAGCCGGGAGCCGTCCCCGAGCCCTGACCGCGCCTCGGGCCGGGGAGCGCCGGGCGGGACTCCGACGCCTCGGGCCGGGGGACGTGGCAGACTGTGGGCCGTCAGATGACCACATCAGACACCGAGCCGTCGCCGTCGGGGGTTGCGCGCCTCTGGCTCACCGAGATCACCCACAGCCGGATCGTCGACCGCGCTGGGGAGACCCTCGGGCGAGTTGAGGACGTGATCGTCCGTCTCGGCGCGGGCGGCTACCCGCCCGTGACCGGGCTGATCGGGCGGCTGGCGGGGCGACACCTCTTCGTCCCGCAGGACCGGGTCGGCGAGGTGGCGAGGGGGCGCGTGCAGCTAACCGGCGAGACCCTCAGCCTGCTCCGCTTCGAGCGCCGCCAGGGCGAGGTGCTGCTGCGCAGCGATGTGCTCAGGCGGCGCGTGATCAGCGTGGAGACGGGGCGGCTGATCACCGCCGAGGACATCCAGCTCGCCGCCGGGCGTGGTGGGTGGAAGGTGGCGGGCGTCGACTCCGGCGGCCGGGGCGCGCTGCGGCCCATGCTCCCCCCGCCCTTCAACGCTCCCCGCCACCAGGCCCGTTACTTCGTTGACTGGGCTCAGGTCGAGCCGTTCGTGGGTCACGTCCCCAGCTCCCGGCTGCTCATGCCCATCCGCCGGCTGCGCCGCCTCCATCCCGCCGAGATCGCCGACATCGTCGAGAGCGCCTCGCATGAGGAGGGGGAGGAGATCATCACCGCCGTCCATGCCGACCCCGAGCTGGAGGCGGACGTCTTCGAGGAGCTCAACACCGAGCACCAGGTCGAGTTCCTCCACTCGCGCTCCGATGCAGAGGCGGCCATGGTGCTCGCCGGCATGGGCACCGACGACGCCGCCGATCTGATCACCGAACTGGACCAGGCGCGACGCGCCGCCATCCTCGCCCTCCTCCCCCCCGCCAAGCAGGCCAAGGTGCGGGCTCTGCTCAGCTACAGCCCAGAGAGCGCGGGCGGGCTGATGAGCCCCGACTTCGTGGCCGTGGCCGAGGCGGCGACGGTGACCGAGGCGCTCGCAGCCGTGAAGACCGCCGGCCTCTCACCGCAGGTCCTCGCCGACGTCTTCGTCACCGACGCCTCCGGTCGCCTGGTCGGCGCCGTCCCCCTGGTGAACCTGATCCAGGCCCGGGGTAACGGCGGGGTGGCCAAGCTCGTCCAGCGGGGCGACACCGCGCTGGAGGTGGGCGACGACCTCCCCGAGGTGGCCCGGCTGATGACCGACTTCAACCTGAGCGTCGCCCCGGTCGTGGACGACGGCCGCCGCATCATCGGGGTCATCTCGGTGGACGACGTGCTGGAGGCGATGCTCCCCGACTCCTGGCGCCGCCGCTCCGAGGCCGACCACGGTTGAGGCGGAAGATTAACGGTCGCTGATCCCGCGCGCGGAGGTCGGGAGATTCGCCGCCCCCTGGTAGACTGGCGCCGGCAGTCAACAGCCAGAGGTACCCATGGAAGACGGCGGCAGTAGGCGGTCCGGAGCTCCATCGACATCATCTCCGATGTCGTGGCGCGCCGGCGCAATGGGGCACGTTCACCCAGGGGTCTGACATCGTCGTGACCTCCTGAGCGGCGGGCCCGCTCAGTTGTGCTGTCCCATCGGGCAGCGGGAGGTCCGGCTTGGTCGACGAGAGGCACCGCAGCGCGGGGAAGGCGCGGAGCAGCGCGGTCCTCGACGACGCCCATCTCGGCGACATCAAGGGTGCCTTCGGCACCATCCACGAGCAGGAGCACGGTACCCGGCGGACCTGGCGGCGGAGGTTGCTCGCGCTGGCCGTGATCATGGGCCCGGGGCTCATCGTCATGGTCGGCGACAACGACGCCGGCGGCGTGGCGACCTATGCCCAGGCGGGGCAGAACTACGGCCACAGCCTGCTCTGGGTGCTGGTCCTGCTGATCCCGGTGCTGATCGTCAACCAGGAGATGGTGGTCCGCCTTGGCGCGGTCACCGGGGTCGGCCACGGGCGGCTCATCTTTGAGCGCTTCGGCAAGTTCTGGGGATGGTTCTCGGTCGGCGACCTCTTCCTCCTCAACTTCCTCACCATCACCACCGAGTTCATCGGCATCGGCCTGGGCGCCGCCTACTTCGGGGTCAGCCCGTACATCGCCGTCCCCATCGGCGCCATCTTTCTGATCGGCATCACCGTGACCGGCAAGTTCTCGACCTGGGAACGGCTGATGTTCGTCATCCTCGGGGGTAACGCGCTGGTGATACCCCTGGTGGTGCTTGCCCACCCGACGCTCGGGCCGGTCCTGCACGGATTCCTGATCCCCGGCATCCAGGGCGGCCTGAGCTCCAACGGTGCCCTGCTCATCGTTGCCATCGTGGGGACGACGGTGGCACCGTGGCAGCTCTTCTTCCAGCAGTCGAATGTCGTCGACAAGCGCATCACCCCGCGCTGGATCGCGTATGAGCGCACCGACACCGTGGTGGGCGCATTCGTCGTCGTCATCGGTGCCGCGGCGATCATGATCACGACCGCGACGGCCTTCCACGGTACAGCGCTCGCCGGCCACTTCGGTGACGCGCAGACGGTCGCCGAGGGGCTGGCCAAGCACGTCAGCTCCGCGCTCGGCGCCATCTTCGCGGTGTTGCTCATCGACGCTTCAGTGATCGGTGCGAGCGCCGTCACCCTGGCGACGTCCTACGCGTTCGGAGACGTCTTCGGCATCCGCCATTCGCTGCACCGCTCCTGGCGGGAGGCCAAGCCCTTCTATGCCGTCTTCACCGCCGTCGTCGTGCTGGCGGCGGGCATCGTGCTCATCCCCCACGCACCGCTCGGTCTGATCACCACCGCCGTGCAGGCCCTGGCCGGGACCCTGCTGCCGAGCGCCAGCCTTTTCCTCCTCCTCCTCTGCAACGATCCCGCCGTGCTCGGTCCCTGGGTCAACAAGCCGTGGCTCAACGTGCTCGCCACCATCATCCTTGCCATCCTCGTGGTGCTCTCCCTGATCCTCGTCTTCTCCACCATCTTCTCGGGTGTCAGCGTCACGCTGCTGCTGATCATCTTCGGCAGCATCCTCGTGGTCGGGCTGATCGGAATCGGTTTCTTCACGCGCGGCAGCCTCGCGCCCACCGTGAGCGCGCGGGACAAGGAGGACCGCTTCACGTGGCGGATGCCGCCTATCGCCCTCCTCACCCGGCCGGTGCCCTCGCGCGGCCGCAGGATCGGGATGACGGCGATGGGTGCGTACATCCTGGTGGCCGTGCTGCTGCTGCTCGTCAAGGCCATCGAGCTGGGCCTCGGTCACTGAGGAGCACCCGGCTCTGAGCCCTCGATCAGATCCTCTCCGATCGCGAGGGCNNGCCGTCACGGTGGTCGGTCACAGCCGGCGCCGAGTACGGGGCGCGTATCGTCTGAGGCATGCAGCACCGCACTCTCGGCCGTACCGGTATCCAGGTCAGCCCGCTCTGCCTCGGCGCCATGATGTTCGGCGCCTGGGGCACCAAGGACCACGAGGAGTCGATCCGCATCATCCACCGCGCCCTCGACGCGGGGATCAACTTTGTGGACACTGCCGACGTTTACTCGCAGGGGGAGTCCGAGCAGATCGTCGGCAAGGCTCTGGCCGGGGGACGGAGGGACCAGGTGGTGCTCGCCACCAAGGTGCACGGCCAGATGGGCGACGACCCCAATGCCCAGGGCAACTCGCGGCGCTGGATCATCCGCGAGTGCGAGTCGAGCCTCCGCCGGCTGCAGACTGACTGGATCGACCTGTACCAGATCCACCGGCCGGAGCCGACCTGCGACATCGACGAGACCCTGGGGGCGCTGTCCGACCTGCAGCGTGCCGGCAAGATCCGCGCCTTTGGCAGCTCGACCTTTCCCCCGTCGCAGATCGTCGAGGCCCAGTGGGTCGCCGAGCGCCGGGGTCGGGAGCGCTTCGTCTGCGAGCAGCCCCCGTACTCGCTGCTGGTTCGCGGCGTGGAGACCGAGGTGCTGCCCGTCTGCCAGAAGTACGGCATGGGTGTCATCTCCTGGAGCCCGCTCGCGGGCGGCTTCCTCTCCGGCGCCTACCATCGCGATCAGGCTGCGCCAGTCAGTAGCCGGGCCAGCCGGCTACCGGATCGCTACGACCTGAAGCTCCCCGTCAACCAGCGCAAGCTCGATGCCGTCGATGCGCTGACCAAGCTGGCCGGCGAGGCGGGCATCAGCCTCATCCACCTCGCCATCGCCTTCGTCATCCGCCACCC
>PLOF01000144.1:0-1615 GCA_003142035.1 Candidatus Dormiibacterota bacterium | reverse complement strand
GGATTGCCAGTGCATTGCCACTGGGGCCCGGTCCGCCCGGGGCGGCTGGCCGCGGTCGGGGAAATGCGGCCGGCCGGTCAGCGGTGATGTTCTCGTGTCGAGCGATCAACTCATCGATCGATCGGCCGGATTAGAGGGCCAGTCGCCGGATCCCAGCTCTTCGATGAGATCCAGGAGTCCGGCTGCCTCCCAGGCTCGGTTCCGGGACGAGGTAGTCAGCGGAGTGAGGACGCCGGCGTTCTGGAGTTCGCTGATCCCATTGGAGACCGCCGGCTTGGTTCTTTCTGTGGCGGCGACCCCAACCGCCACCGTGATGATGGGATGCGCCGGCAGGACCTTGATCAGGCCCCACGCCGCAGCGTCAGACCGCGGGTTTGAGCGCGATCGGACTTGTTCACGCCAGCCCGCCTGCAGCAGCTCAACCGAGGCCACATAGCGCGTGGCCAGTGTCGCTGCCTGAGCGGTGGCCGCCGCGAACACCTCGATCCAGCGTGAGAGAAGTCCTTCCCGGAAGTCGGTCAGGCCTCGGATGTACATGCCCTTGTCTCTTGCCAGCGCGACGCTGATCGGTGGGACGAAGGTTGGTGCCAGTCCGCGTCGGCGCAGGATGACCTGCACGAGTGCCCGGCCAGTGCGGCCGTTCCCATCCTCAAACGGGTGAATGGTCTCGAACTGGGCGTGGGCGATTGCAGCCTGGACCAGAGGAGGGAGCCCAGTGCCATTGGCGAAGCGGCAGAGATCACCCAGTAGCGAGGGGATCTCCTCGGGCGGTGGCGGGACAAAGTGTGCTCCGCAAGGGTTGTAGTCGTTTCCCCCAATCCAGTTCTGGACCTGCCGGAACTTGCCCGCCGTTGCGCTGGCATTGGGAGCTCGTGCCAGGAGTCGGCGGTGGATGTCCAGGAGGTCGTCCTGTGCGATGGCATCAGCGGCCACCGCTCGCTCGATAGCCAGCTGCATGGCATCGATGTTGGCCAGGATTTCGGCAGCCTCGGCTCCGATGGACCTTCCAACCTCCTGCTTGGCCTCGGCGCGAGCCAGGGTCCGTGTCTCGACCTGCATGCCCTCGACCTTCGAGGAGGCTATGGACTCGGTCCTCAGGAGGAGACGGGCCAGGGGTTGTAGCTCCAGCCGGGCCCCGCGGTTGAGCTCGGCGATAGCTGTCTCCGCGTCGGAGACCACGCCGGCCACCGCACCGGGCAGGTCCGGCTCGAGCTCGGCGATCCGCTCAGGCACAAAGGCTTCGTACTCGCAACCCCTCCGATATTTGGAGGGGGCGTAGATCGATGGGTTCCACTGCCATACGCGGTGCTCGTATCTGCCTCGCATATCCTTTCCCTAAGACTGGCAATAAGGAAAGGATGTGGCCTATCCTTTCCCTGATCACCGGATGCCTATCCTTGCCTCCGTATCCTCAATAAGTAAAGGATAGTCGATATCCTTTACTAGCGGCGAGACCAAGGAAAGACTGGAGGCCAGCCCAACGACCCTTTTCGAACGCCAATTTGGGTCCGTTTGGACCAAGAGGATCGCCCAGGTGTTGACCCCCACCTTGGCAAGGTTGGGGTCTATCCCGCTCGGTAGAAGGACATCATGCGATAGCCCGGGAGAACCTCCG
>PLOF01000138.1 GCA_003142035.1 Candidatus Dormiibacterota bacterium | reverse complement strand
GAGGGTCAGATCGTCGCCTCGAGCGCCGGCAGCATCACCGGGGCGTCTTTCGAGGGAAGCGGCTGGCTCGCCACCGCTGCCCAGCAGGGGGCGATCAGCCCGATCCAGAGGCAGGCCGGGCAGCTCCGATGGTACGCGGCCCGACCTGTCACCACCGGAAATCTCAGCTTCAGCGGCATCCTGGTCGGCGTCATCAATACGGCCCAGCAACTCGGGCCGGTGTTCCTCAGCGTGACCGACAGCACCTCGTCGTCGATCGGGCTCCAGGCGGTGGGGCCCGACCACCTCCTGATCTTCAGCTCCACCATGAGCGCCGGATCGGACGCGCAGATGATCCAGCAGGGCGCCCTCGTCGAGAGCGTGGACACCCCGGCCGTGACAGCGGCTCTCGCCGGCAGCGGTCAACCCGGGACGGTGAGATATGGGCAGGGGAAGGCGGACACCATCTCGGGCTACGCCCGTGACCTCCCCCTCGGCTGGGCGATCGTCGCCACCGAGCCCGCTGACGTCGCTCTGGCCTCGGTGGGCACCCAGCAGCAGATCGCCAGCCTGGCACTGATCGGCGGCGCCGTGGTGCTCGTCGTCCTCCTCCTGTTCGTGTCGATGCTTCTCACGCAGCCGATCGGGAAGATGGCGGCGACCGCGCGTCGCATCGCGAGCGGCGATCTCTCGGCACGGGTGCCCCGGGCGGGTACGGCCGAGGTGGAGACCCTGGCGGAGAGCTTCAACCTCATGGTCGAACGCCTCGGCGGCCTGGTCACCCGGGTGCAGCGAACGAGCGTTCAGCTGGCGGAGTCCGCGGCCGGGCTGTCGGCGGCCTCCAGCCAGCTGGCGGCCAGCACGGCGCAGCAGAGCTCGGCGGCGAGTGAGACGTCGGCGAGCATGGAGGAATTGGCCCGCACCTCGACCCAGATCGCCGAGACCGTCGACCAGGTGGCCCTGCAGGCGATGGAGACGCGGGAGAGCCTCGAGCATGCCCAGCAGGACATCCGCTCCAGCAGCGACCGGACCCTGGCCCTGGCCAAGCGCGTCCAGGAGATCACCTCCATCCTGACGGTCATCAACGACATCGCGGATCAGTCCAGCCTCCTCGCACTCAACGCCGCCATCGAGGCGGCGCGGGCCGGGGACATGGGGCGCGGGTTCTCCGTCGTCGCCGACGAGGTTCGCCGCCTCGCCGAGCGGACCAAGGGACTGGCCGGTGACATCGCCGGGATCACCCGGGAGACCAGGGCGGAGACCAGCGCCACGGTGATGGCGATGGACAAGGGCGTGGCCGAGCTCGAGGGCGGGCTTCAGCTCATGGAGAAGGTCGCCGAGGCAAGCTCCCAGGTGCAGCTGGCCACGCGCGAGCAGCGCAGCGCCTCGGCCCAGGTGGTCGAGGCCATGGAGCAGGTGAGCGTGGCCAGCCGGCAGGTGTCAACCACAGCCCGGGAAATCGCGGTGGCGGCCAGCGGCCAGGCGACCATGGCCTCCGACCTTCGCCGGGGTGCGACCGTCTCGGCAGACCGCCCCGCCCGGGAGGGGGCCGCGGCCGCGGAGCCACCGCAGCTTCGGATGCTCTCGGAGAGGCGCACGGCCTAGCTCCGACGGGCGCGGTGTGCCATCTTGGTCGTGGTGGCCTCCCGGCACCACATGTACGACCACACTACAGGAGTAGCCCTGGTCGTGAGCGATCCACCGCCCTCCGATGCACCGTCGCGCGGGCCCGACGGCCTCTCTCTGGTCGCTGCCTTCGAGGCGCTTCCCGGCGCGGTCCAGCGTCTGCTCCGCGCCTTCAAGGTCGGTCCCAGGGCGCGTCATGCGTCTCCGTCGGGGATTCGCTGGGTGGCGGCGCTGATCGTCGCCAACGTTGGCTCTCTGATCTCCGACGCGATCCTGGTCGCACTCGGCAAGTGGATCTTCCCCTCGACGCAGAACTTCTCGCATTTCCAATTCTCGGACTACGCCAAGCTCACCATCGTGGGCGTGACCATCGCCTGCATCGCCTGGCCGGTGGTGACCTGGATCGCGTCCCAGCCGCGCTGGCTGTTCCTGCGGCTGGCCGTGCTCGTGACGCTCGTGCTCTGGCTGCCCGATCTCTGGATACTGGCTCAGGGAGAGCCGATCCGCGGCGTGGGCGTGCTGATGCTCATGCATCTCGCCATCGCCTTGGTCACCTATCCCGCGCTCGTCCGCCTGGCGCCGGAGGGACCCGTGGTCAGACGGCGAGAGACCTGAGGCTGGCCATAGCCTCGTCACTCGTGCCGTCGGGGAGAGAGCACCCGGGTGCGACCACGAACCGCGTCCCGAACTCCTCCATGAGGGCCGCGACATGTGCCTTCGCCGCCGCATCCGCGGGGCCGGCGCGATCCTCCCGGATCCCACCCATGACGAACTTGCCGGTCAGGACCCGAGCCCCCTCGATCAAGGTCACCGCGCTCTCCACCTCGCTCCAGCCGACGGCCTGGACCGGGTATTCGACGTACCGTTCCAGGCCGCCGTCCACCGCGCCGTGAAGGTGGAGGAGGCGGAACTCCGCGCCGGCTGCTCCGCGAAGGCCGGC
>PLOF01000061.1 GCA_003142035.1 Candidatus Dormiibacterota bacterium | reverse complement strand
AGCCCACCGCGACGCCCAAGCCGACGGCGACGCCCAAGCCCACCGCGACGCCCAAGCCGGTGGCGGCGCCCAAGCCAACCGCGACCCCCACTCCATCTCCCGCGCTCGGCACGTCGCCCGCGGTGAGTGGCACGCTCCTCTACACCGACAGCTTCGCCTCTGACGCTGCCGGCAGCGTCCCCGCGGGATGGGCGGTCCAGGGGGCCAATGCCGGGCTGACCGTGACAGCCTCGGGCTCCAGCTACGGTCACGTCTACACCCACGACGGCTGGACCGCGACCACGTCGGCCGGGAACAGCACGTGGGCGAACTACACCCTGAGCGTCAAGGTGCAGCCGAGCGCCTGGGCGAGCGAAGAGGATTGCGTCGCCGTCCGTTACGTCGACGCCAATGACCACTACGCCTTCTGCTTCGTGGGCGGCAGCTGGGTTGGGTTCGGCAAGATCGTGAACGGCACCGTCACCGTCCTCGACCAGGTGCCCCTCGCCTACACCAGCACATGGCACGCACTGTCCATCGTCGCCGACGGCTCGACGTTCACGGTGACACTCGACGGCGCGTCGATCATGACCGTGACGGACGGCACCTTCTCCCATGGTGCCATCGGCTTCGACGTCAATGCACCCGTCTCCTTCGCGGACGTGACGGTGAACGCTTCCTGACCGTGGACCCGCTGCCGGGCCCCGTCCTCGACGGCGGCTCGACGACCCGCCCCCGGCTCTGCGGAGCCGGGGGCCCGTCCGGGTCCGCTCTGGGCGAAAGTCCCGCACCGGCTGTGCACACGCCCGGTCCGCGGGTGCCGCTCTGACCCAGCTCGACGGGAAGGCCCATTCCCTGATCCGACGGCCATTCATACGCTCGCCCCGGGGGAATCCCGGGAGGTTGTGGTGTGGATGCCCGTCTGGTAGGGACGCTGGTACTGGTGATCGCGGGCGCAGCGCTGGTGCCGGCCGCCCTCTATCTGCTCGCCCTCGCCGTGGCCGCCCTGGGCCATCGCACCGCCGCCACCGAAGGCGGCGGCACCAGCCGCATCGCCGTTCTGATACCGGCGCACAACGAGGTGGAGCTGCTGCCTCGTTGCCTGGCCTCCCTGGCGGCGCAGAGCTACCCCGTGGAGCGCTGCCGCGTCGTGGTCGTGGCCGACAACTGCGACGATGACACCGCTCTCGTCGCCCGATCGGCGGGCGCCGAGGTCATGGTCCGCGACGAACCCGGACTGCCCGGCAAGGGTCGGGCCCTCCGCTGGGCGATGGACCGGCTGATCGCGGAGCCCGATCCCGTCGACGGGATCGCCGTCGTTGACGCCGACTCGGTGGCCGCTCCGGGCCTGATCGCCGGTTTGGAGGCCGTGATGGCCGCAGGCGCCGAGGCGGTCCAGGGCGAGTACCTGGTCCTCGACGACCGCACCGGCCCGGCGACCGCACTCCGCCAGACGGCCTTCCTCCTCTTCCATCGTGTCCGCTTCGCCGGGCGTGATCTCCTGGGCATGCCCTGCACCCTGGTTGGCAACGGGATGCTCTTCCAGCGCTCCCTGCTGGAGCGCCTCCCCTGGGATGCCTTCACCGGCGCCGAGGATTTGGAGTACTCGGTGGACCTGCGCCTGGCCGGAGTCCGGCCCCGCTTCGCCCCCGCGGCAGGGGTGAGCGGCCCGGCTTCCGGGCTGGGCAGTGCCGGCGCCACCCAGCGGATGCGCTGGGAGGGTGGCCGCGCCCATGTCCTCCGGACCCGGATGCCCCGGCTGGTGTGGGCGGTGGTGCGCCACGGCCGCTGGGCGCTCCTCGACGCCGTGATCGATCTCGCCGTTCCGCCGCTTGGGCTGCTCCTGCTGCTCCTCCTCCTCGGCGGGGCGGCCAGCCTCGCCGCCGGTCTGGCCGGCGCCGTCTTCCTCTGGGCCGCGATCCCCTGGGGAGCGTCCGCGGCACTCCTCGCCGCCTACGTGCTCGTCGGGCTGCGGGCGGCGCGCGCCCCGGCGTCGGCCTATTTCGCCCTCCTCTCCACCCCGCGCTTCCTGGTCGCCAAGCTCGGGACCTACCGCCGGATGCTCCGCGGCACCGGCGCGGAGCGCTGGGAGCGGACCGAGCGACCCGGGGAGGCCCGGCGCCGCACCCAGGGCGACGGCGCGATGGCTCCGGCCGCACTCCCACCGCCGCCCTCGGGCTCCGGCACCAGCACCTCCGACACGCGTGTCGACCTCCTCGGGGTCCCCATCGACCCGGTGGATGAGGGAGAGGCCATCGGGCGGCTGCTCGCGGCGGTCGGCGTGGAGCCCCCACTCCAGGTCTGCACCGTGAACCTCCAGTTCATGGTCACGGCACGGCGCCAGCCAGCGGTGGCCAGGGCGCTCCGCGGGGCCGGCCTCAACCTCGCCGACGGCGCGCCGGTGGTCTGGCTGTCCCGTCTGATCGGTCACCCCATCCCGGGGCGGGTGGCCGGCTCCGACCTGGTGCCCGCCCTGGCGGGGCACGCCGAGCGGAGCGGCACCCGGCTCTTCCTCCTCGGAGGCCAGGATGGGGTCGCGGCGGAGGCGGCGGTGGAGTTGAGGCGCCGCCACCCCCGGCTCCTCGTGACGGGCACCATGGAGCCGCCCCACGCGAGCCTCGCCGAGATGCCCGACGACGAGATCATCCGGCGGGTGGCGGAGGCCGGCGCCGACATCCTGCTCGTCGGCTTCGGCCATCCCAAGCAGGATCTCTGGATCGCCGCCAACCGTTACCGGCTCCCCGTCTCGGTAGCAATCGGGGTGGGCGGCAGCTTCGACCTCATCGCCGGGAGGCTGCGCCGGGCGCCACGGTGGGCCCGCGGGAGCGGGCTCGAGTGGCTCTACCGTCTCGCCCAGGAACCTCGCCGGCTGGGGCTTCGCTACGCCACCTGCGCCGTCTGGCTCCTCGGTGTCTTGGTGCCGCTCGCGGCCTGGCAGCGGCTCGCCGGCGGGGGACCATCCGCCCCCGCGACCTCGGGCGGTGACGGGATCGGCACCGAGCCCGAGCGCGGTACGGCACTCTCGTGAGCATCGCGGAGAGCCCGGCGGCACGCGTCTCCGGCAGCCGAGTCGAGGAGGTCCAGGCGGCCGCGCCGCCGGCTCCCCAGCCGCGCGGCGTCCGGTTGAACGGGGTCGACGGGCTGCGCGCCTGCGCCGCCCTCTGGGTGGTCCTCTTCCACATCCGCGCCTTCAGCGGGGCCCGGCTGGGCCCGGTCGACCTGCTCGTCCGCAGCGGCTCCACCGGCGTCAGCCTCTTCCTGGTGTTGAGCGGCTTCTGCCTCTACCTTCCCGTCGTGAGGGGCGGAGGGCGTCTCCGGATCGGCCGGTTCTTCCGCCGCCGGGCGCTACGGCTGCTCCCCGCCTACTACGTCTCCCTCGTCGTCGTGCTGCTCCTCGTCGCCTTCGCCGCCCGTCCCCTCGGGCTGGCCCCTCTCACCGGTCCCCAGCTCGCCGTGGAGGCCGTGACCCATCTGACCATGACCCACTCGCTCTTCCCGAGCACCTTCTACACCCTGAACGGCGCCTACTGGTCGCTCGCCCTCGAGTGGCAGCTCTACCTCTCGCTGCCGCTCCTGGTCTTCGCGGTTCGCCGCCTGGGCCTCGCTCGGGTGGTCCTCGCCGTGGTGGCGGTCAACGTCGTCTACCGCCTCGGCCTCCAGGTCGCCATCGACAACCACATGTTGGCCGCGGGCTCGCCGCTCGCGACCGAGGTGCTGCCCAATCTCCTCCCGGGCCGCTGGGCGGAGTTTGCCTTCGGGATGGTCGCCGCCCACGTGTACGTCCGCGGCAGCGTTTCCCGGATCGCCTCACCCTACGGCTGGGCGATCCTGCCCCTCGTCCCGCTGGCCGTGCTCTCCGTGGGCAGCCCGCTGGAGCACATCCTCTTCGGCGGAATCTTCTTCCTCCTCCTCTGCATCGTGCTCTCCGGCGGCAACCTCATCGCCCGCGTCCTCTCGTGGCGTCCGCTGGTCACGCTCGGGGTGATGTCGTACAGCATCTACCTGGTCCACCAGCCGATCGTCGTGTCCCTCGCCTATCTGCTGCACCAGACCGGAGCCTCGCCCCGCCTCGTCTTCGTCGAGATCGTGCTGCTGATCCCGGCCATCCTGGGCGTGGCCTGGCTGCTCTTCATCACCGTCGAGCGGCGCACCCTCCACTCCTCGCGCACCGCCCCGGAACCGGGGAGCCCGGAGGCGTGGCTGCTGGCGCCGCTGCGCCTCCTCCGCCGGAGCCGCCCCGCCGCTCCGACCTCGGCCGCCGATCCGACCTGAGGCTCACGGCGCGGTCACCCGGGAGCGCCGCCGCCTCACCCGGGCCGTCCGTGGGGCGGGCGCCCGACCGGACAAGGACAATCGCCCAGGCCCGCGCGGGAACCACCCATCGCGTCACGAATCGGTTGCTCTCACGATGGAGTCGTGATCAGTGATGAGGTCAACCTGACTGGGGTAGCCGTCCCGATCACCCCGCGCGCTCTGCGGCTGACGGTGGTGCCGTCGCCGGAGCACGAGCGGGGCAGGAGCATCTCGTCCGTCCTCTGGCGGCGCGGCCTGCTCGTCGCCGACGTCCTGATCGGCACGGTGGCGGCCCTGCTCGCGGTGGTCGAGCGCTTCGGGGTAACCCAGCCTCTCGGCCCGAGCGTCATGTATGTGGTGCTGATCGTCGTTGCCCCGCTCGCCTGGCCGGCGATGCTGGCGATCAACGGCACCTACGAGGATCACCGCCTCTCCCACGGCACCTCCGAGTTCGGCCGCATCGCTAACGCGGGGCTCTGGATGCTGGCGGTGCTGGTCGTCCTCTCCTACATCAGCCACAGCGACATCTCCCGGCAGGTCGCCGCCGTCGGGGTGTCGGCCATGGTCAGCCTGAGCCTCGCCGCGCACCTGACCGGCCGTCTGCTCCTGCACCAGCGCATCCGGGTGGGCGGCTCCATCCACCGCGCCTTCGTCATCGGCTCTAGCGACGAGGTGCACGGATTGGTCGACCACATCGGCCGCCTTCCCCACTCCGGGTTGAGGGTCGTCGGCGTCTGCCTCGCCGAGGGCGTCGACGGCGGGGCCGGGGGACCGTATGCCCTGCATCGGAGCTCCATCACCGAGATCCTCGAGGAGGCGCGGAGAGCTGCCGCCGATACCGTGGTCGTCGCCGGTTCGGGGCTCCTCAGCGGGCTCGAGCTGCGCCGGCTCTCCTGGGACCTGGAGGGGACCGGCCTCCGGCTCCTCGTGGCCCCCGGGGTCACCGAGCTGGCCGGACCCCGCTTGGTGATCCGCCCGATCGGTGGTCTCCCGCTGCTCGACGTGCAGGAGGCCGGGTTCCACGGGCCGAGCTGGTGGCTCAAGTCGGCGCTCGATCGCCTCTCCGCGGCCGTGCTCTGCGTGATCCTCAGCCCCGTCTTCGCCGCCATCGCGGTGGCCGTCCGGCTCAGCAGTCCCGGACCGGTGCTCTACCGCCAGTCCCGTGTCGGGCTCAACGGAAGGGAGTTCACCCTGCTCAAGTTCCGGACCATGTGCGAGGGTGCCGACAAGGACCTGGCGACCCTCAAGGAGCTCAACGAATACGACGGGCCGCTCTTCAAGATGCGCCGCGACCCGCGGGTCACCCCGGTCGGACGCTTCCTCCGCCGCTACTCGCTCGACGAGCTGCCCCAGATCTGGAACGTCCTCACCGGGACGATGTCGGTGATCGGACCGCGCCCGCCGCTCGCCGCGGAGGTGGATCGCTACCCCGGCGACCTGCGCCGCCGCCGGCTCCTGGTCCGGCCCGGCATCACCGGGCTCTGGCAGGTGAGCGGCCGCTCCGACCTCTCCTGGGA
>PLOF01000071.1 GCA_003142035.1 Candidatus Dormiibacterota bacterium | reverse complement strand
CGAGACCTGATCGGACGCTGGCCGGTGGTCCTCTTCTGGCCCGACGACCTTCAGCTGGTGAAGGCGGGGCCGGAGGCGCGGCGCCGGCTCCTCGACATCTTGGTGTCCCAGCTCGACCGCGCCGCCGCCGACGAGTTGATCCGCTACCGGCGCGTGCTCGAACAGCGCAATTCCCTGCTGCGCCGCCTGCACGACGGAGGCGGCCCCGCCGACCAGCTCCGGCCCTTCGACGAGGCTCTGCTGCGCCACGGTGCGGCGATCCAGGTGGCGCGCACCGAGCTGGTCGGCGCTCTGGCGCCGCTCGCGGCGGCGGCGATGGCGGAGATCAGCGAGGCAGCCGATTCCCTGGAGCTCCGCTACGCGCCCCAGACCGGTCGGGCGAGCGGCGACCGCGAGCAGGTGCTGGCGGCACTGAGCAGCGCGCTGGCGCGCGCCCGCGGCGAGGAGCTTGCCCGCGGGACCAGCATCGTCGGTCCCCATCGGGATGATCTCGAGTTTGTCCTCAATGGCCGGCCGGCCCGCTCCACCGCATCCCAGGGGCAGCAGCGGAGCGCCGTGCTGGCGACCAAGATCGCGGAGGTGCGCCTGGTCGGCGCGCGCGCGGAGCGGATGCCCATCCTGCTCTTGGACGACGTTCTCAGCGAGCTCGATCCCGCTCGCCGGGAGCACCTCCTCTCCGCACTCTCCGCTCGCGGCGAGGTGCCCCAGACGATGGTGACGTGCAGCGACGAGTACCAATTCGGGGCTCATCCGTCACGCCGCTTCCTGGTTCGCCAGGGCACGGTCCTCGCCGGATGAGTGGCGGGATGGACCCCGGCGGGCGTCCCGACCACGCACCGGGACCGCTGCACATCACCGAGGTCCTCGGCACGGCGCTCCGCCGGCTCGGGGTGCAGCGCGAGGTCCGCGAAGTCCAGTTGCGCGACGCGTTTGCGGAGGTCGTGGGCCCGGCGGTGGCGCCGCTCTGCGAGGCCCTGTCACTGCAACGGGGCACGGTGCTGGTCGCCACCCGAAACGGTGCTCTGGCTCAGCAGCTCCAGCTCGAGATGCCGACCATCGTGCGCGCCCTGAACACGCGCATGGGAGGGGAGGAGGTGAAGCGGCTGCGTTTCACCGCCATGAGCTGAGGGCTACGGCACCCGCACCGGCATGATGACGCAGAGGTAGTCGTCGCGACCCTGAGCGCGGACCACCGCCGGCTGGAGCGGACCATTCAAGGACAGCTCGGCATCGTCGCCGTCAATCGCCTGCAGGGCGTCGAGGAGATAGCGAGCATTGAAGGCCACCTGGACGTCCTCTCCCTCGACCTTCGCCGGCAGGGGGGCGTCGTGGTCGCCCACCTCCGCGGACTGCGCGAGGAGCTCCAGCTCTCCCTTTCCCGCCCGGAGCCGGACGGGGTTGGAGGCATCGCGCGCCAGCACCGCCGCCGTCTTTGCGCTCTTGAGCAGCAGTTCCTTGGAGAGCACGACGGTGGTGGTGGAATGGGCCGGGATCACCTGCGTGTAGTTCGGATAGTTGCCCTCGATCAGGCGGGAGGAGATCTCCATGTCACGCAGGGTGAAGAAGACCTGGTTGCGCGCGTCGCTGAAGGCGACACCGACTCGCGGCCGGCTGGGGTTGATGGCGCGGGCGAGCTCTCCGAGATGCCTGGCGGGGACGATGACCGTCCCGCTGACGACTCCCTCGGTGAGCACCTGGGCTTCCAGCTTCTTGACCGCGAGACGATGGCGGTCGGTTGCCACAAGGGTGAGCTCGGAGCCTTCCACGTGAAGCAGGACGCCGGTGAGCACGGGCGTCTGCTCATCGCCGGAGGCGGCAACCGCGGTCTGGGTGATGGCCTGCTGGAGTGCGGCCGCGTCGACCTCGAAGGCGGGTGCTGTCTCTCGTGCGGGGAGTGGAGGGAATTCCACCGCGTCGATGCCGTGAAGGTTGGTCTTCTGCACCCCCGAGGTGATCCGGAGCATCTGCGTCCGCTCCTCAACCTCCATGGTGCAGGTCGTCTCATCGAGAGAGGCGACATACTCGGCGAGAAGGCGTGCGGGGACGGTCACGCGGCCTTCCTCGAGCACGGTGGCCGCCACCAGGGCGCTGATGGTGAGGTCAAGGTTGGTGGCGGTGACGCGGAGTCCCTCAGCCTCGGTTTCGAGCAGGACGTTGCTCAGCACCGGCAACGTGGAGCGGGGCGATACCGCGCGTGAGACCAGGCTGAGCGACGAGCTGAGTGCTGATGGGGAGACCGTGCAGCGCAGAGCGCTGTGGGTGCTCGTACCGGAAGGCCAGTTGTTCACCGGAGAGGACTCCTTGGATGGTCACAGTGTAGAGATAAGAAGTGATTAATAGGGGTGGGGAAGCGGGGGATAACCTCGGTTTTTGAATACGAGAGGCTGGGGAGAACTGGGGGGAGGCTGGGGAGGGTTGGAGCCGTCCGGAGGGGTTGTCCCCAGGCTGACGGCGGATGTGCGGTTTGCCACATGGCTGGGGTGGGATCCGCACAGGCTTTTTCCCATCCGGCGCAAAGCGTGGTTTCCGGTTGGTGGGTCGGTGGGAGGGGCGACGGTGCTCCCGGGGGGGAATGGGGCTCAGCCATGGGCGTGGAGGCGCTCTCGAAGCTGGCGGATGTCACTTTGGAGCCGGGAGTCCTCGCGGAGAAGCTCGGTGATCTTGTCGATGGCGTGGAGCGCGGTGGTGTGATCGCGCCCGCTGAAGGCGTCGCCGATGACGGGAAGTGAGGAGTCCGTCTCCTCGCGGATGAGGTACATCGAAACCTGACGGGGGAAGACGATGTGCTTGTCGCGGCGCTTGCCCTTCATCTCCTCGACGGGGATGCCGTAGTAGTCGGCAACCGTGTCCTGGATGAAGGGGATGCTGAGGGGTTGGGCGTCGGCCACCGGGATGATGTCGCTCAGGATGCGCTGGGCCATCTCCAGGGTGATGGCGTGACCGTCNNACGTCCGGGGGCTGGATGTCGGCCATGAGGCCGCCCTCGAAGCGGCTGCGAAGCCGGTCCTCCAGGGTGGGGATGTCCTTGGGGGGCCGGTCACTGCTGACGACGATCTGCTTCTGGATCTCGTGGAGGGCGTTGAAGGTGTGGAAGAACTCCTCCTGGGTCCGATCTTTGCCGGCCAGGAATTGGATGTCGTCGATGAGCAGGACGTCGACGGTGCGGTACCGGTGGCGGAAGTCGTTGGTCTTGTTCTCCTGGATGGCCGTGATCATCTCGTTGGTGAATTTCTCCGAGGTGATGTAGGCGACCTTGGGAGAACGCCGGTGGCCCTCGCGCACGGCATGGCCGATGGCGTGCATGAGATGGGTCTTGCCCAGACCCACACCGCCGTAGAGGAAGAGCGGGTTGTAGGCCTTGCCCGGGGCGTCGGCCACCGCGCGGCAGGCGGCGTGAGCGAAGCGTGAGGAGTTTCCGACCACGAAGCTGGAGAAGGTGAAGTTGGGATTGAGCCGGGACTCGCCAGCCGGGGCGAGGTCCGTCTCCGGAGCGAGGTCGGAGTCGCTGAGTGGGGCCGGCTCGTCGCGCGGGGGGCTCGCCGTGGGGTCGATCGTGATCTCGACCTGGCAGTCGTGCCCCAGGAGGCCGGAGAGCACCTCCTGGATCACGGAGACAAAACGCTCGGAGACCCAGTCCCGAGCGAGCCGCGTCGGTACCCCGATCACGAAGCGCTGGCCGTCACTCTCCACCAGGGTCGCGGAGGCCAGCCAGGTTTCGTAGCTGGGCCGCGCCAGCTGGAAGCGGAGCTCCTCCTGAGCGGAGTTCCAGAGCTGCTGGGCGGAGTTGCGATCGGTGGCGGTCGGGACGATGCCGTCGTCAGCCCCGACCGTCAAGGTCGATCCTCCTGTCGCCCAGGCGCCGAAGTCAAAGTCCAACCTCCTCGCACCGAAGCCACTTGTCCACAGGATGTGAACAGGAGTGGATAAACTTCGACGTCGCTGCCGGAGGGGCCTTTCAACGTTGGCTGGGGCGACTGGGGGAGCTCGTCCCGCCGGAGCACCCGTCAGTCTAGCAATGGCGGCGGCACTCGACAACCGGTGGGCGCGATGGCTGCCTGGGAAGGCCGGATGGGTGGGTGAGGCGGAGAGGAGCAGGCCCGGGGAGGCACCTCTAGGCCTCCCCGGAGGGGCTTCTGGGAGGTCTGGGTGGGTGGACCGAATATACTGGCGCGACCACGCCGTCCGGGCGCGGCGCTCCGTGGCGTCCCCGGGCGCGATTTGCGATGACCTCACGGCAGGAGAGATCCGATAAAGCGAACCTTTCAACCCAAGAAGGCGTACCGCCGCAAGACCCACGGCTTCCGGATCCGGATGTCGACGCCCGGTGGACGCAACGTGCTCAAGGCGCGCCGCCTCAAGGGACGGAAGCACCTCACCCCGACCGGCCCTCGCTGACGAGAAGCGGCAGGCTAGCTGGCCGTGGGCGCTTTGCCTCCGTGCGCACGTGGCGGTGCGTTGGCCGGGCCGGTACGGTCCGTGTCCAGGCCGCTCCCAACGGGCGTGACGAGGCGCGCCTGGGACTCTCGGTTCCGGGCATGGCCGGCGCCGTCGAGCGAAATCGGGTCCGCCGGCGGCTTCGCGAGGCGGCGCGTGAGCTGCACGACCATCGCGGGTACGACCTGATCGTGAGTGCCGACGCCAGCGTCCTGACGGTGCCGTTCAGCCTGCTCCGCGACCAGGTGGAGGCGGCTGCGCGTGGAGCCGTCGCCCGTGCAAGGGTGGCCGCGGGCCCGTTGGCCCCGGTTCCGGCGCCGGCGGCGGGCAAGCCATGACGCGCCTCAGCCTCTGGTTCATCCGCATCTACCAGGTCACCCTGGGGCCCATTTTCGGCCTGATGAGCAGCTGCCGCTACGAGCCGACCTGCTCGCGGTACACCGCCCAGGCAGTAGGGCGGTTCGGCCCCCGTCGCGGCTGGTGGTTGGGCGTGCGCCGCATCTCGCGCTGCCACCCGGGCTACGCGGGCGGGGTCGACCCCGTACCTGACCATTACGTGACCTGGCGCCAGGCCCGCGCTCTCCACCGGGCCTCCCGCACGGCCCACGGGAGCTCCGCCTGATGCCCGCGCCGTTGGTCGCCGGGATCGACCTCAACCCGATCGACTGGCTGAGCCTCCTCCGCTACCCGATCGGCTGGATGATCGAGGAGCTGAGCAAGGTCTTCAACGGCGTCGGGGTGCTCCGGGCCATCGGTCCCTTCGGGCTGGCCGTGGTGGTCACCACCCTGATCATCCGGGCCATGGTCTTCCCGATCATGGGCTGGAACCTGCGCACCCAGCGGCGCATCCAGCGCGAGCAGCGCCAGGTCGCCCCCCAGCTCAACGACATCCGGAAGCGGTACAAGGGGCAGACCCGGAAGATCTCGGAGGAGTCGCAGAAGGTCTACGCCGAGCACGGGATCAGCCCGTTCAGCTCCATGTCCGGATGTGTCCCACTCTTGGTCCAGATGCCCGTGCTGTACGGGCTCTACTGGGGCATCCGGGATGTGATCGGCATGGACACCACCGGGACGTCCCACGTCACCTTCGACATGCTGCCCAAGACGTTCTACTTCGGCTTCCTCTGGATCCATAACGTGGCCCAGACCATCGGGCAGGCATTGGGGGCCGCCAACAGTCCTTCGACAGGCTGCGCCCTGGCCAACAGCAAGGGGGTGGCCATCGTCTGCGCGACCGACTGGGGCCACCTCTTCACCCCCCCGACCAACCTCGCGCTGCTGATCTTCCCGATCCTCACCGGCCTCGCCTACTTCGTCCAGTCGAAGATGACGATGCAGCCGATGCGCCCGGACATGAGCGACATGGAGCGGCAGATGGCGTCCTCGATGAAGATGGTCGTCTACTTCATGCCCCTGATGAGCCTCTTCTTCGGCTTCATCTGGCCCCAGGGCCTGACCCTCTACTGGATGACCGCCGCCCTGGTGATGGTCGGCCAGCAGTACTCGCTGATGGGCTGGGGTGGTCTGCGGGTGCCGGGCTGGCTCCCGGGAGCAGGGCGCACCACCTCGCTCTCGTACACGAGGGCCGATCTGGACGCCGCAGCGGCGATGCGCGCCGCCGGGGCTGGTGGTGGGACCGGCTCGTCCAATGGTTCCAAGAGATCGGGTCGGGGTACGGCCCCGCCCATGAGCATGCCGCCGGCCAGCCCCGGTCGAGGTCGGGCCCCGTCGCGAGCTCAGAAGAAGGCGCGCCGCCGCCGCTGAGGCGGTGCGGGCAGGAGGGTGAACGGGTGACGGAAGCTGAGGCCATGAGCGCGGCCGAGGAATGGGCGAGCGTCGAGACGAGCGGTCAGACCGTCGAGGAGGCCATCGCCACCGCTCTCGCCGAGCTCGGGGCGGGCCCCGATGAGGTCTCCATCGAGGTGCTTTCGCGACCGGCTCGCGTGCTTCCCGGGGAGAGGGTTTCGGGAGCGGCGGAGGCCAGGGTCAAGGTCTCCAAGCTGGACGAGCACACCGCGAGGGCGAGGACGACGCTGGTGGAGCTGCTGGAGCGGATGGGGATCGACGCCCGGGTCACCACTCGCCGGGCCACGGCCACGCCGGGTGGACCCACGGCGCCACCCCTCCTGGACGTCTCCGGGGACGATCTGGGCCTCCTCATCGGCTGGCGCGGGGAGACCCTTCGGGCTCTCCAGACGGTGGTCAACCTGATGATGGGAGACACCGAGGTCGGATCGGGGCGCCGGGTCATCCTCGATGTCGAGCGATACCGCGCCCGCCGCGAGGAGCAGGTCCGCGAGCTGGCCCTCCGCCTTGCCAATCGGGTCAAGCGGACCGGCCAGCGCTACACGCTGGACCCGATGCACGCCTACGAGCGCCGGACCATCCACCTGACCCTGGCGGACGACCCGGGCGTGCGGACCGAGAGCAGCGGCGCGGAACCGGCCCGTCGGGTGGTGATCCACGCCACGGGCCCGGCGCAGCCCGACCTTCCCGAGCTCCCGGAGCGCGTCGGACGACCGCCCCAGCGGAGCGGTGGGTTCGGTGACGGGGGACGCGGCGGGGACCGCCGCCCGTCGCGCTGGCAGCGCGGCTGACGCCCGAAGCCGCGGCCGCCCGAGACCGATGACCTCCCGCGACGCCCCCTATGAGCTGCAGCGTCTACCGAGCGGCGCGCGTCTGATCGCGACCCCGATGCGCGAGCGGAGGTCGGCCGCGGTCGCATTCATGTTCGGGGTCGGGTCCCGGTACGAGGTCGGAGCGACCGCCGGGCTGAGCCACTTCATCGAGCACGTCGTGTTCAAGGGTGGTGGCCGCTTCCCGACGGCCCGCGCCGTCTCGGAGGCGATCGAGAGCGTGGGCGGGTCCGTCAACGCCGCGACCGACAAGGAGGCGACCATCTTCGACGCGAAGGTGCCGGCTGAGCACATGGGGCTGGCCTGTGAGGTGCTCGCCGGCATGGCCTTCACCCCGATCCTCGATCCCGCCGAGGTCGCCAAGGAGAGGCAGGTGGTGATCGAGGAGCTGCGGATGAGCCTGGACAACCCCCAGGACCACATCGGCACCCTCTTCGACGAGGTGATGTACCCGGACCAGCCCCTGGGGTGGGACATCGCCGGCACCGAGGAGACCGTCCGCAGCTTCGACGTCGATGCCTGCCGGGAGCATCTGGCCCGCCATTACCGGCCCGGCCGCTTGGTGGTGAGCATGGCCGGGGCGATCGAGCCCGGGCAGGCTCGGGAGGTGGTGGAGCAGTTTGTGGGAAGGCTCGGGGAGGGGGCGGCGGAGGGGCCGGCACCCGCCCTCGAGGTGTCGGGGAGCGCGCTCCGATTCGTCAACAAGCGCACCGAGCAGGCCAACATCATCCTGGGCGGCTACGCCTGTTCGTACCTCGCCCCCGGCCGTTTTGCCCTCGATCTGCTCAATGTGGTGCTGGGGGAGGGGATGTCCAGCCGGCTCTTCCAGGAGTTGCGGGAGGAGCGCGCCCTCGCCTATGACGTCCACTCCTTCACCGCGAAGCTGCGGGACAGCGGGTGCCTCGGCATCTACATCGGATGTGAGCCCCGCCGAGCGGTCGAGGCGGTGAAGGTCGCCGTCGAGGAGCTGGCCCGCCTGGTCGACCAGCCGGTGGAGGCCGAGGAGCTGAGCCGGGCCAAGGAGTACGCGAAGGGACGCCTCCTCCTCCACCTGGAGGGGACCGGGGCGGTGAGCCAGTTCCTGGGGCAGCAGGAGCTGCTNNGTCATCGGCCCCTTCTCAAAGCCGGAGCGTTTCGAGAGCGCCCTCGCCAGGGCTTCGTGAGCGGACGGTGGGAGACCGCCGTCGAAGGGGATGGTCGTCGGAGTTGATCAAGGAGTGGAACGAGACCTCATGACCGTGGAACGCACACTCGTCCTGGTGAAGCCCGACGGGGTCCAGCGCGGCCTGGTCGGCGATGTCGTCGCCCGGCTCGAACGCCGTGGACTGCACCTCGTCGGCCTCAAGCTGATGCGGATCGACGAGGCCCTGGCCGCGCGCCACTACGCCGAGCACGTGGGCAAGCCCTTCTACCCGGGGCTCGTCCGCTTCATCACCTCGGCGCCGGTGGTGGCGATGGTGTGGGAAGGGCCGGGTGCGGTGGCCCTCGTCCGCTCGACGATGGGCGCGACCAACCCGGCCACGTCGGCACCCGGAACCATCCGGGGTGACCTCGCCGTGTCGATCGGGACGAATGTCGTTCACGGCAGCGATTCCCCGGAGCGGGCCGCGGTCGAGATCGGCCTCTTCTTCGGCGCGGACGAGCTGGTCGACTGGCAGAGCGCGCTCGCGGAGTGGACCGTCGGCGGCTGAACCGCCGGCCTGCGTCGCGCCCTTTGGAATGCGGGGTCAGGTCGGCGGCGGGTCGCCCCGGTTGAGGCAGGCCAGGTCGCGAGCGATGCGCCGCCGGCGCCGGAGCGGTACGGCGACGAGGACGAGCCCGGCGGCGGGGAGCGGCGTGGGCGTCGAGGTCGTCACCAGGGTGGGCCCGGCGCCCAGGCCTCCGAAGCTGCTGAGCGGCCAGATCCGGAGGATGGCCTTGGCGAGGATGCGGTTGCGCGGCACGAGGCCGAAGAATCGGGAGTCGCAGGACTCATTGCGGTTGTCCCCCATGACGAAGTAATCGCCGGAGGGGATGTGGAGCACCTGGTTGACCGCGTCGGCGGTGCCCGCGACCGCGAATTCCGGCCCCTGCAGCCAGGCGTCGGGGAGGTAGGGTTCGGCGATCCGGTCCCAGGGACCTGTGCTCCCTGGCTGCAGCAGCAGCTCGGCGGGGGTGGTGTTGGCGTCGATCTCGAGGCTGTCTCCCGGCAGGCCGACCACGCGCTTGACGTAATCGGCAGAGGTGGCGTCGCACTGGTGCGGGGGGTTCAGGATCACGATGTCGCCGCGCGCCGGGTTGCCGAAGACGTACGAGATCTTGCTGGCGATCAGGAAGTCGCCGGTCTGGAGGGTGTTCTGCATGCTGTCGCCGTCCACGCGGACGGTCTCGATGCAGGTCCAGATGAGCGCGTAGAGGACGACGGCGACGAGCAGGACCTCGAGGAGGTCGCGAACCCAGGCACCGCTGGAGGCGGCCGGGGGGGTGGGCCCGCCGGTGGGTGGCGCGGCCTCGTCGGCGGGCGGCGTGGGGGCTGCGGGTGGCGTGGGGACGGCGTGCTGCTCCATGGTGGGGGTGGCGGCCGATTATACGGCCGCTCCGTGCGGCCCTACCACGCTGCGACAATGGACCCGAACGGCGGCCGGCCACTCGGCCCGGCCATCACCCAGGTGGAGGACGCGGATGGCTCTCCTGACTCTCTCCCCGTACAAGGCCAAGGAGTTCCCGCTCAGCGGCCTTCAAGGGATCTCCGACCATACCTTGGAGATCCACTTCGGACTTTATGCCGGGTATGTCAAAAACACGAATCTCCTGACCGAGCAGCTGGTGGAGCTGGCTGGCAAGGCGCAGACCGCGACCCTCACCTACCACGAGCTGACCCGCCGGCTGCCCTTCGAGTACAACGGCATGGTCCTCCATGAGTGGTACTTCGACAACCTGACCCGGGACGGTGGCGGGGAGATCTCCAGCTCGTCGCCGCTCGGTCGGGCCATCGGAGAGTCGTTCGGCGACATCGAGACCTGGAAGCGCGACTTCACCGCGATCGGGGGGATGCGGGGGGTCGGCTGGGCGGTCACCTACCTCGACCCGGCGACCGGACGGCTCTCGAACCACTGGATCACCCTGCACCAGGACGGCAACATCGCCGGATTCAAGCCGGTGGTCGTGATGGACGTCTGGGAGCACGCCTTCCTCCTCGACTACAAGCCCGCCGAGCGGCCGAAGTACATCGAGGCCTTCCTTGCAAATCTCAATACCGGCACCTGCGAGGCTCGGTTGACCGGGAAGGAGCGTCCGGTCGGCTGACCGCCCGAGTGGGGCTGCCCTGGGGCGCGCTCGCCCGTGGGCAGCCCCCGCTTAGAGGGCCGGACCGTCCAGGCGCCGGTAGAGGGCGTCGAGGTCCTCGTCGCCCGCGAAGTCGATGAGCAGCCGTCCACCACGGCGCCGGCGCTCGAGGACGACGGGGAGACCGAGAGCCTGCTCAAATCCGTGCCGGAGCTGCTCGTCGTCGGGTGAGAGCCGGACTGGAGGCGTGGGTGCCGCGGCGGTCCCCGTGGCCACCCGCCGGCTGCCGGCTGCGTACTGCTGGACCAGGCGCTCCGTGTCGCGGACGGTCAAACCGTCGTCGACCGCGCGCCGGCCCAGCTCGAGCATGGCCGGCTCGTCGTGGAGGGCGAGGATCGCCCGGGCGTGCCCCGCGCTGAGGGCCCCCGAGGCGACAGCCTCCTGCAGGGGTGCGGGCAGCTGGAGCAGGCGAATGGCATTGGTCACGGCGGGGCGGCTGCGGCCGAGACGTAGCGCGATCGCCTCGTGGGAGAGGCCAAAGGCGTCGGCGAGGCGCGCGTAGGCGGCGGCCTCCTCGATGGGGTTGAGATCCTCGCGCAGGAGGTTCTCGCTGAGCGCCATCTCGAGCGCGTGGCGGCCGGACTCGGACGCGGGTCGCAGGATGGCGGGGATCAGGCCGATGCCCGCTTGGCGGGCGGCGCGGAGCCGGCGCTCGCCGGCGACCAGGCGGTAGTCGTGAGCGTCGGGCTCGACCACGATGGGATGGAGGAGGCCGTGGAGCCGGATGGACGCGGCCAGGGCGGTGAGAGCGGCGGCGTCGAACTCGCGCCGCGGCTGCTCGGGGTTGGGGCGGACGCGAAAGGGGTCGATCTCGATGAGGACGGGGCCGCCTGTGCCCATGTCCCGAGCTGGGTCGCTGCTGGCCAGGAGGGCGTCGAGGCCGCGGCCGAGGCCGTGGCGTCGCGGCGAGGATGCGGCGGGAGGGGGACTCCCGGTGCTCTCGGGGGTCATGCCAGCAGGGGGGCGGTCATCAGCTCGGCGTCGGCCTGGAGCCGGGCGTCGAGGTTGACGGCGAGCTCACGGTAGGCGTCCGCGCCTCGGGAGGCGGGGGCGTAGGAGGTGATCGGGAGGCCGTAGCTTGGCGCCTCGCTCAGCCGGACGTTGCGGGGGATCACGGGATCCAGAACCAGGTCTCCGAAGCGCTTGCGCACCTCGTCCACCACCTGGGTGGCGAGGGTCAGGCGCCCGTCATGAAGGGTGAGGACGATGCCCGCGATGCGGAGCTGGGGGTTGAGCTCGCGGCGGAGGAGGCTGATGGTGTGGGTGAGCAGGCCGAGACCCTCCAGGGCGTAGAACTCGCACTGGATGGGGACGACCAGCGCCCGGGCCGCGACCACCGCGTTGACGGTGAGGAGGCCGAGGCTCGGAGGGCAGTCGAGCAGCACGTAGTCGAGAGGGTCGTCGGCAAGGGCCTCGAGCGCATAGGAGAGTCGCATCTCGCGCCGGGCGACGCCCACCAGCTCGATCTCCGCCCCCGCCAGGGCGATGTCGGAGGGCACGAGGTCGAGGCCCGGGATGGCGGTGTGCATGCGGGCTTCGGCGATCGGCCTGCCCAGCACGATGACGTCGTAGGTGCTGGCGGGGATGTCGCGACGAGCCACGCCCAACCCGGAGGTGGCGTTGGCCTGGGGGTCGCAGTCGATGATGAGGACGCGCCGTCCGATCTCGGCGAGATGGGCCGCCACGTTGATCACCGTGGTGGTCTTTCCCACGCCGCCCTTCTGATTTGCGACGGCGAGGACAAGTGGCGGCATGGCTGCGATTATGCGGCGCCGGGGCCAGGCGGAGCCGGGGGCAGGAGGCGAGTGCCGCGTGTTTCACCGTTATGTTCCCCGTGGAACGGGCCGGCGCCGGCGTCGAACTGTTTCACCGTCATGATCCCCGTGAAACGCGCTAACCTGCCGTGCCGTGGACGCCCCCCCCGCCCAGCTCGACGGGCTTGCCGTGGGCTACCTGCTCGGCCTGCTCGCCGGCGAGGGGCACTTCGGCGGGGATGGGCGCCAGCCGCAGATCACGCTACGGATGCACGTCCGCCACGAGAAGCTCTTCCGATGGCTGACCGCCACCTTCCCCGGGGGGCGGCTCTATGGGCCCTACCACCACGGCGGACGCAACTACTACCAGTGGATGGCCCGCGGCGACTACCTCCGCCAGGTGCTGGTCCCGCTCATCGCCGCTCACCGCGGCTTGCTGGACGACCACGTCGCCGGCCGTTTCGACGCCATGTGCGAGCGCTACGCCATCTCCGAGGCCGACCCGGAGGCGCGCTCGGCGCCGGGCGGCGAACCCGCCCCTGAACGCACTGAGGCCCGGGGGCGTCACGCCACGGCCGCCGGGGAAGATGGGGCAAACAGCCGTTGGACATCCGGTGAAGGGTCCGGCGCTCGCGGGCGGCCCTTCGACCCTCACCCGTAGAATTCGGAGGATGCCGGTGGTGAGCTAGATGGAACGCTGGGTGGTGAGAGGGAAGGACCTCCAGCGCCGGATGCTGGCGGCGCGAGAGGCCCACCGGCTGCCCCTGCTGGCCAAGCAGGCCCAGCTCTGGACCTTCCTGGCCTCGGTGCCCCCTCGCGAGGTTTTCGCGGTGATGGAGCAGATGCTGGGCACCTTCCCCTTCCGATTCGAGCTGACCGGTGAGACCTCAGCGCGCATCGTCGAATTCCGGCGCAAGGGGCTCGTCGGTCAGTGGTCCCGGCACGTCGAGCTCCGCACCCGGTGGGTGACCTGCGACGCCAGGACCGAGCCGTCCGGGACGGTGGTCACGGTCGCCGCGAGCAAGGGACGTGGGCCCGTGCCCCGGGCGCTCCAGCTCGTCCAGTTGCTGACCCGCGGCAGCGACGATGCGCGTACGGTGTACCGCCACCGGACCATCCCCCAAGGCCCGGTCAGCCTGGTCGCCTCGTGGGCCGGGATGCCCTACGAGCTCTTCACCGAACCGCGCTGGGACGCGCCGCGTGGCCCCCGGGTTCTGACCGCCAGTGGCGTCGAGGCCATTGCTGGCGGCAGCGGCCCCTTCACCAAGGTCCGCCTCTCCGACGGGACCGAGGGCTTCATCGAAACCGATCAGATCGTCGCCGCCCCTGAGGCGTCCACCCGCGAGGCCCAGCTGGAGGCGGCCCGCTTCGTCTGANNACGTCACGATCGCCGTCAGCGATCGCGTCTCACAAGGTCAGGCTCCCGGCGATCAGCAGACGCCTCGGGCGCTGGTCGGCTGGGGCAACGTATGTGGGCAATGAATCATCGGCATGACCCTCCTTTTCTCGGAGTGCCGCATCGCCCCATGCCGCAAAGCGTCGTGGATTATCTTGCGCGGGGAGGCGGTGGGCCGGAGACGCTTGAGGGCAGTGTACCTGGTGTCCCCCCGGGGCGGGGCATGACCGAAGGACCCCTCAGTANNCTCCACCCCGGGAAGAGGGGCACAGACCGCGTGCACCTGGCTCTGCAGGATGCTGGCCAGCGGGCAGTACGGCGAGGTCAGGGTCATATCGACCGTGAGCAGCCCGGTCTCGTCGACGGCCGTCCCGTAGACGAGACCAAGCGAAACCACGTCGATCCCGATCTCCGGGTCATAGACCTCGGAGAGGGCCTCCCGGATCATCTCGTTCGAGGCCCGGAGGCTGGTGCCGTGCCCCGGCTCGGCCGGCGCCGCGTCATCGGGCGGGCTGACGGCCACGGTCGTCGGTTCGTCGCTCATGCCGCGTCTCCTTCTTGCGCCGAGTCGAGAGCCCGGAGGATCACGCTGCAGGCGAGGGTGGCGCATTTGACCCTGACCGGGTACGCACGTACCCCCTGGAGCGCCTCCAGGTCTCCAAGCTCGTCGGCCCGCCCGTCGGCCACCAGCATCTGCCGGTAGCGCCGGGCCAGATCCACCGCATCCTTCCTGGGCAGCCCGGCCACCTGNNGTGATCTCATCGCCGCAGAGGGGGTTCTCAGCCTCCAGGCTCCCGTCGGCGTGCTCGACACTCCCACGCCGGCGAGGATTGCGATAGTGGTCGAGGATGAGCTCGCGATAGAGATCGTCGTCGACCGGTGTAATCCCGACTTGCACACTCAACATTGTACCCGGGCGTGCGGAGTCCAAGCCCCGCCGTCACGAACACATGTTCCGCGCCGCCGGCCCCTCGGCTCGGCATCGACGCCCTCGGAACCAGCGCCCCAGCCCCCGGACCGAGCACCTGGCCACCCTCCTGCCGTCCGCCCCCGCGGCGTAACCTCGGGTTGCTGCCGCCGGTTTCTGTCGTAGTGAGTGTTGGTGACACTGGTGTGAGCACCATCAACCGCCTGGGGATCTCCCTGACCGGGCTCGCAATCCTGACCCTCGTGGCCGGATGCAGCTCGGCCAGCAGCGCGCGTACGCCCTCTCCATCGGCGATGGCATCGAGGTCTCCCTCAGGCGGTGGATCGGCAACCCCCTGCGCTCCGACCTGGGACCTGAGCGCCGCCCTGGTGCCCGCCGGGGCCGCCGCCGCCAGCACCCAGCTTGCCGGGGTGGCGGCCGTCTCCTCGAGTGACGTTTGGGCCGTGGGCTCCTCGGGGCCGGCAGGCCAGCCGGCGACCACCCTCACCGAGCACTGGAACGGCAGCACCTGGTCCATCGTCAAGAGCCCGGATGCCAGCAATGCGGCCACCCTGGGCGGGGACCAGCTCACCGCCGTCGTCGCCGTCTCTGCGGCGGACATCTGGGCGGTGGGGTACATCGGGACACCCGGCGTCTCCTACAGCGCCCAGGGCGCGCCTCAGTCGACCGCGGTGCAGACCCTCACCGAGCACTGGAACGGGACGGCCTGGTCGGTCGTCGACGCCCCCGACGTGGCTGCCCGGGACGGCGTGGAGCCGTGGGACGTCCTCACCTCCATCGCGGCCATCAACACGGATGACGTCTGGGCGGTGGGTGTGACCGAATGGCCCCTCACCTACAGCATGGGGACTTTCGTGGCCGCGCAGCCGCTGGTGGAGCACTGGAACGGCACCTTCTGGGCGATCGTCAACGTTCCCTCCCCAGAGCCCGAACCTCCCGACTGGGCCCTCGCCCAGTCCGGGACCCCGCCCGCCACCGGCGCCACCATCGGAAGCGCCGCGCTTCTCGGCGTCGCCGCAGGCTCGGCCAACGACGTGTGGCTGGTCGGTGGCTACGAGACCGACATGGGGGTGCAGACCGACGCCCCGAGCCCGTGGGAAACCCTCACCGAGCACTGGAATGGCACGTCGTGGTCGGCGGTCCCGGCCCCCGATGCCACCCTCCCCGAACCGCTCTCCGGGGGCAGCTCGGCAGCCGATGACCTGCTCACCTCCGCGTCCGAATCGTCGGGCGGCACCCTCTGGGCGGTTGGGGGGGCGATGCCGGGATCGGCTCTCACCCTCCAGCTCGGGCTGGCCTTCGGGACGTCGAGCTTCACCGGGTGGCATCTGGTACCGAGCCTCGCCGTGACGACGGTCGTCAACCGAGCTGGACACCCGGCGAGCGGCTCCGGCGCCAGCACCTTTGCCCCGGGCACCAGCCCTCTCGCGGGCGTCGTGACGGTCAGCGCGACGGATGCCTGGGCGGTCGGAGCCGTCATCCTCCATTGGGATGGGGTCTCCTGGCAGTCGACGTACACGGTGAACGGCGAGCCGTTCGACTATCTCACCGCGGTCGCCGGCGGGCCGGGCGGGCTCTGGGCGGTGGGAGGGACGAGCATCGTGCACGCGACATGCGCCTGACCTACCGACCGGTAAGCGCGCCGAAGGATCTCCGTCCCGGGGGCACGGGCGTTCACCTGGACCCCGGGGGCCAAGCAGCGGTCACCGCCTCGGCCCGTGGGCCACGGCTCAGGGCGCGACGGACCCACCTGATCGGCGCGGCGGTCGCCGTCGTCATGGCGGCCGGGGGGCCCGCCACGGCTCTCCTCACCAGCGCCGCCGCGCCGTCGCCCTCAGTCACCCCGGCCGCATCCGCCGCCAGCGACCTCTGGTCGCAGCTACACCCGGCCACGGCTCCACTTCCACGCGACTCCGCGGCGGTGGCCTACGACCCCAGCAACCACACGGTGGTCGTCAGCGCGGGCGAATCGGGATGTGGCGGCCTTGGTCGGGAGGTGTACACGGACACCTGGACCTGGAACGGATCGGCGTGGACGCAGGTCTCCACCCAAGCGCCCCCGACCGTCGGCGTGCCCAACGCCTACGACGCCGCCACCGGCACCTTCGATGCCCTCTGGTTCCCCGGATGCGCGGACTCGCCCGAGATGTCGGAATGGAACGGGCAGACGTGGACGGGTGCGCAGACCGCGGACACTCAGCCAGAACCTGACACGGACGGCGTCATGGCCTACGACCCTTCCTCTCAGACGCTGATTCTCTGGTCCCCGACGGCCGGCTCAGACCCGAATTCGACGTCGGCGCCTCCGTACCAGTCGTCCACCTGGAACTGGGACGGCACCACGTGGAGCCTGCTCTCGCCCTCGATCTCCCCGCCGCCCTCGGTCGGTGACTCCCAGGACGTGCAGATGGTCTACGACCCTGCGACCAGCCAGATCCTCCTCTACGGGGATCACTCCCAGGCGATGTGGGCGTGGAACGGGAGCCAGTGGTCGGAGCTGTCGGGGAGCGGCGGGCCCTCACCCCGCGTGGGCTCCAGCATGGTCTACGACTCCGCCCTGAGTGAGGCCCTGCTCTTCGGGGGCGACACCGCGACTGCCTACACCACGGCATCGGCAAGCCAGGCCGAGACCTACACCCTGAGCGCGCCGCTCAACGACCTCTGGGCATGGAACGGCTCCGCCTGGCAGCAGCTGCACCCGGCGACGTCGCCTCCGGCCCGCTTCTACGCGCAGATGGCCTACGACGGCGCCGACGGCCAGGTGGTCCTCTTCGGGGGCGCCGTCAACGACACCGCCGACATCGCCGACACCTGGGTCTACGGACCGCGGTCCTGACCGCGGGCTGGCGGCGGTTTGAAGGTGGCAGGCCCTCAGGCCACCAGCACCAGGTCCAGACGGGGAAACTGACCGAAGGCAGCATCCGTCGTCACCATCCGGTAGCCGGCTGCGATCGAGAACGCCGCGAGGTAGGCGTCCGTCCACAGCTTCGGCGAGGCGGTGTCGCGGAGCGTCAGCTCCCTCCAGCGGGCCTCGATCCCCGGAGGCTCGTCAGCCTGGAGCATCACGCGGTCGTCGGCGAGGAGCGCCTCGTACGCGGCCCACGCCTCTCGATTGCTGAGCGGCGGATTCCCATAGGGCGCGAGCACCGCGGCATTGGTGAGCAGCCGGAGGTATGCCTGCTGGGTCACCCGGCAAAAAAGGACACTTCCGGGCCCGGCCACCTGGTCGAACCAACGCCGCGCCGCGGCGGCGTGAAAGTGCCCCGACAGCGTCAGCGCAAGCCAGAGGTTGACGTCGCAGAGGTTCACGATGTCGAGCGCTCCGCTTCCTCTGCCACCAGGAGCTCGGCCACCCGATCAGGCGTCAGTTCGTCTCCCGGGAGGGCCGGGTGAGCACAGACCACGAGCGGAAGTCGCACCTGTCGCCGACCTCCCCCGAGGGGGTCCCCTTCGCTGGCCAGACCCCGCCGGAGCAGGTCGGCCAGCACGTCCTTGAGCCGCCGTCCCTCGTTCACGGCGCGGATCCGGGCGGCACGCATCAGCTCGTCGGGCAGCTCCAACGTGGTCTTTACCATGGACCCATATTACCCGCTCCATGGGTTGATGCGTGAGTAGGGTCTGCGACTCGCGCTCCTGAACGAGGCTGGGCGGAGCGGAGGCCCTGCAGCGCAGCCGGCTGCTAGATTGCCGAGTTGATGCCCATCACCATCGAGGTCCTCCACGGCGACGAGACCGGCGAGGAGCTGCTCGTCGAGGCGCTGCGGGTGCTGGACCCGGAGGTGCTCGGCATCCAGCTCGAGCTGTCCCACCACGACCTGAGCCTCGAGAACCGGCGCGCCACTCAGAATCGGGTGGTGTTCGAGGCGAGCCAGGCCATGCGCGAGACTGGCTACGGGCTCAAGGCGGCGACCATCACCCCCGAGGGGCAGGGGGACGTGGGCAGCCCCAATGCCATCCTGCGCGCCGAGGTGGGGGGCACGGTGATCCTTCGCACCGGGCGCCGGATCCCCGGTGTCATCCCCATCGCCGGGGTCAGCGCCCCCATCAGCGTGGTCCGGATGGCGGTCGGCGACGCCTACGGGGCAAAGGAGTGGCGCGAGGGGGCGGGCGACGATGAGGTCGCCTTCCGCACCGAGCGGATCTCGAGGTCGATCTGCCGGGAGGTGGCGGAGTTCTCCTTTGTCCATGCGGCGAGGACCCGTGCCCGCGTCTTCGGGGGGCCCAAGTACACGGTCTCGCCGGTGTACGAGGGGCTGCTCAAGGAGGAGATGGACGCCGCTGCCAGGCGCCATCCCGACGTGGAATACGAGCCCCAGCTCATCGACGCCACCTACGCGCTGCTGCTCAACCAGGGCGGGGACTCCCTGGTCATCCCCACCCTGAACCGCGACGGCGACTGCATGAGCGACCTGGTGCTCGGTCTCTTCGGGTCGATCGCCGGCGCCGAGTCGGTGCTGATCGGCTTCACCGGGTCCTCCCTCACCCCGAGCGTCGTGATGGCGGAGGCTCCGCACGGCACCGCACCGGCGCTCCGCGGCAAGAACCTCGCCAACCCGATGGCGATGATCCTGGCCTGCGCGTCCGTGCTCGGCCTGATGCCCGGCGACGAGGCCCGGACCGTCTCCCGCGCCATCTACGAGGCCGTCTTCGAGACGGTGCGCCACGGCACCCGGACCGCCGACCTCGGCGGGCACGCTCTCACCGACCAGTTCACCGACGCCGTCATCGACGCGGTGCGGGGCAAGCTCGAGGTCTGGGGAACGCTCGGGGTCCGCTGAAGGCCCCTCTCTCCCGGGTCCTGACCGGCCCGGCCCGGAGGCGCTCTCCACCTTGTTGCGTGAACCTGGCAGTCGGGGCTGCGTGAGATTGGCAGTCATGGCTGCGGAATCTTGGTAGCATTCGCTGCATGAAATTGGTAGTCTGCCTTCTCGAGGCATCGCCGGGCCCATGATCGACGCGGGCGTCTATCGGCCGCGGATGGCGGACTCACAACTGGCCGGGCTGCTCGCCGAATTTCCCGCTGTGATGATCACTGGCGCTCGCGCGGCGGGAAAGACGACAACCGCCGCCCAGCAGGTCGCCGAGATCGCCCGGCTCGATGTGCCCGGGGTCGCCGCTACCTACCGGGCCGACCCGGACGTGGCCCTCCGGCGTGCGGGCCGCCCGCTGCTCATCGACGAATGGCAGGAGGTGCCCGAGGTTCTTGCTGCCGTGAAACGTGCTGTCGACCGGGATGCAACGCCTGGTCAGTTCGTCCTCACCGGCAGCGTCAGAGCCGAGCTCTTCCGGGAGACGTGGGCCGGAACGGGACGGGTGGTGCGGATGACCATGTATCCCGTGGTGGAACGCGAGTTGAGCGCACGTATCCCCGTCGGACGGCCGTCGTTCATCGATCGCCTGACAGGGAGCGGCATCGACGACCTCACGGTGAGTGCCGATCCCCCGGCCATCGACGCCTACATTGCCAAGGCGCTCCGCGGGGGCTTTCCCGAGGTCGCATATCGTCACCCGACGGAGTGGGCGCGGAGCGTCTGGCTGAAGAGCTACCTCGACGACCTCGTCACCCGCGACGCAGCGCTGGTGGACTCCGCCAAGGACCCGGCCAAGCTGCGCCGCTACGTGCAGGTTCTCGCCCTTCACAATGCCGGGTTGCCAGCGGATACCTCCCTCTATCGAGCCGCGGACGTGAACGCGAAGACGGCAGCAGGGTACGACCAGTTGCTCAAGAACCTCTACGTGCTGGACGTGGTTCCAGCCTGGGCCAGTGACCGGCTGAGGCGACTTGTCAAGCAGGGCAAGAGATACCTGGTGGACAGCGGTCTTGCCGCCATCGCCGCCGACCTCCGGCCGTCAGACATCCTCGACGACCCCGATCTCCTCGGTCGCTACTTCGATGCATTCGCAGTTGCCCAGCTGAGGGCCGAGATAGCGCTCAGCCATCCCCATCCCGTGCTGCACCACCTGCGACTCGAGGCGGGACGCCACGAGGTCGATCTCGTCGTCGAGGTGAGCGCGGGGCGTGTGGTCGCCTTCGAGTTCAAGGCCAGTGCGGCTCCGGGCAGCGACGACGCGAGGCATCTCTTCTGGTTGCGCGAGGAGCTCGGAGGCGAGTTCCTCGCCGGCGCGGTCATGCACAGCGGACCGGGCCTCTACCAGCTCGGAGAGCGCGTCTACGCCGTCCCCCTGTGCGCGCTCTGGGAATGACGTAGGGCCGCCGCCGCGGGCCACTCCCTGACGGCGCGCGCGCCTTGCATCGGTCGCGCAAGCCTGGCAGTCCGGGCTGCGTGAGATTGGCAGTCAGAGCTGCGTAATCTTGGTAGTGAGACGGCCTGACTCCCCGAGGGTGTTCCGGCTGGACGAGGCGAACGCCTCAGACCCGGAAGACCCGGCGCACCTCGGCGATCCCCTCGCCCAGCCGGTCGATCTCCTCGTGGGTGTTGTAGAGGTAGACCGACGCGCGGGCGGTCGCCGGCACATCGAGATGCCGCATCAGCGGCTGGCAGCAGTGGTGCCCCGCCCTGACCGCGATCCCCAGCCGGTCGAGGATGGTGCCNNCCTGCTCGTGAGCATGGATGCGCTCCATCCCCACCTCGTCCAGGTAGTCGCAGGCCGCGGCCAGGCCGACCGCCGAGGCGACATCGGGCGTCCCCGCCTCGAACTTGTGGGGGACGGTGTTCCACGTGGAGTGCTCCAGCTCGACCTTGGCGATCATGCTGCCGCCGGCCAGGAAGGGGGGCATCCGCTCCAGCAGCTCAGGCCGGGTCCAGAGCGCGCCGCCCCCCATCGGGCCGCACATCTTGTGGCCGGAGAAGGCGAGGAAGTCCACCCCCAGCTCGCTCACCGAGACCCGCA
>PLOF01000052.1 GCA_003142035.1 Candidatus Dormiibacterota bacterium | reverse complement strand
AGGGCGTAGACGCCGCTGAAGGCAAGGACGCCCGCCACAGCAGCTCCGATGATCCTTTTCATGTCGTTCCTAGCTCCTCGACCCTGCGTTCGCAGGTTGGTGAACCACAATCTGGCGCACCCGCCTGTCGGGGAGGGTGCCTCATCGGGGCATAGTGCATCTGCCCCATTTGGCGCTCACAAACCGTTAGAGGCTCGCTTCGTCGCCGTCACCCGTCCACCATGCCGGTAACGGCGGTCACGCCTCCGTCAACCGGATCTCCGATCGCTCGGTTCGCGATGCGATGCTGGCGGTCGTGCGGGGCGGGGGGCGCCGGTCCGGGGCGGGTGGGCGTCGCGGCGGGGTCAGCCTTCTGCTAACCGCCCAGTACCAGGGATACCCCGGTCACGGCCGAGGCGGCCGGAGGGGAGGCGAAGCCGGTGGCGGGGGAGAAGCTCGTCGCCTGGCTCGGAACGGTGCCGGTCACCTCTCCGAGGGAGGTGCCGCCGGCCCCGAGCAGGGTCACCCGGTAGGTCTGGCCGGCGCACGCCGCCAGATCGGGGGTCGGGGCGGTGTCGCTGACGGTCACGTTGGTGACGTCGTAGGTGCCGCTGCCGCCGCCGCCGGACGCGGAGTAGGCGGTGGCGTAGCTCACCAGCAGGGTGTCGGAGGTGCATGCGGACATCACCTGCTGCCCACTGCCCAGGCTCTGCCCGGAGGCGTTGAGGCCGGCGGCGAGCGCCTGCCCGGCGCCAAGGGCCACCACTCCGGCCGCGATCGCTCCCAGCGCCCGAAAGGCTTTCATGACCCTCTCATCCTGGCCCCCTCCCCGCCAATCCGTCAGATGCAGGTGGTCGAAGGCTGTCTAGTGCCGCTGCACCTGCGGCCGGGGGGAGTCACCCCGGAGCTTCGCTGTCCGGTTGAGTGATCGTCTTGGTACAGTCAACCGCGGAGAGCCGGGAAGTCTGGTCGGCACGACGTTGTTCGGGGAGGATCCCTGTGCCGGTCCTGGTGGGCGTTCCGCTCTTCCTGCTCGCGGCCTGCCTGAGCCTGGCCACCAGCTGGCTGCTGGTCTCCCGCCTGGAACGGGTCGGGGAGCGGCTCGGCCTTTCCGAGGCCCTCCTCGGAATGGTTGCCGCGCTGGCCGCCGACGCCCCGGAGATCACCTCGGCGGTCACCGCCCTGCTCACCCACCAGCAGCGGGTGGGCGCGGGCGTCGTGATCGGATCCAACGTGTTCAACCTCGCCGCCCTTCTTGGCCTCGGCGCGCTGGTGGCGGGGGGCCTCAGGTTCCGGCGCCGCGTGGTCGTGCTGGGCGGCTCCGTGGCCATGTTCGTCGCGGTCGTCTGCCTGGTGACGGTCCTCGGATGGATTCCAGCGTGGATGGGACTGGGACTGGCGGCCATCGCGATGCTGGATTACATGGCCCTGCTCGGGCTCAACCGGCCGGGACTGCGTCGCCTGGCGACACGTTCGCGCTGGGGCCACTGGCTACGCGCCGCGGTGGTCGAGGAGGAGAGGGACCTGGACGCGGCCATCCGCCCTCGCCGGGCTCGCCGCGGCGACGTGGTGACGGCGATGCTCGCGCTGATCGTGGTCGTGGGCGCGAGCGCGATCATGGAGCGCACTGCCTCCGACCTCGGCAGCCGTTTCGGGGTGCCCGAGATCGTGCTCGGCGGCCTCATCCTCGCCGCCGTGACCAGCCTGCCCAACGCGGTGGCCGCCGTCTACCTCGCCGTCCGGGGACGCGGGGCGGCGGTGCTCAGCATCGCTCTCAACAGCAACAGTCTCAACGTGCTCTTTGGCCTGCTGCTGCCGGGGGCGCTGGTCGGGCTGGGCGCTCCGTCAGCCCAGACCGCGCTGGTGGCGGCTTGGTACACGGGGCTGACGGCGGCCACCCTGCTGATCGCCCACCGGCAGGGTGGGCTGCGCCGGCCGGTGGGCGTCCTGATCGTCGCCGCCTACGCCGTGTTCGTGGTGTGGCTGGTGATCGCCGCCGCGTGACCAGCGGGTGGCCGGCAGCAGCGTGATTCGCCCGCGGGGCGCTGCTGACCGTCCCCGGTCCGAGGGATCAGCCCTTGGGGTCGGGCTCGGGGGCGTCCTCCTCGGCGAGGATCCGGTAGAGCGCCTTGCGGGTCTCGGAGAGGAGCTGGCGGGCCTTGGCGATCTGCGCCTCGCTACCGGCCTGGCCGACCTGGACGGTGGCGGCACCGACCGCGGCCACGATCTCAAAGAGCGACCGCGCCTCCTGGTCGAGGGAGTCTGCGACGGCCGCCCAGGGCGCCGCCAGCTCGGCGGAGTGCTCGTTCGCGTACGTGCGCCCGGCCTCGGTGAGCCGCAGCTCGCGCCGTCCGCCGTCCTCAACGCCCTCGATCAGACCCTCGTCCTCGAGCAGCTGCAGGGCGGGATAGACCGAGCCGGCGCTCGGCCGCCAGAGCCCGCCGCTGCGCCTCTCGATCTCCTGGATGATCTGGTAGCCATTGCGCGGCTCCTCGCGCAGCAGCGCCAGGATGGCGGCGCGCACGTCGCCCCGGCGCGCCCGGGGCCCCCGGCCCGGGCTCGGGCCGAAGAAGCTGTTGAAGAGGGGAGAGCGCGGACCGCGGGGCCCGCCGAAGCGTGGACCGCGGGACCCGCCGAAGCCGCCCCGGTGGGGGCCCGGGGCGAAGGGCGGCGGGACCTCCTCGGAGGAGGCGTCGAAGCGGGAATGGCTGCGCGCCTGCGCCGCAAAGCGGCGGGCGGCGCGCACCCAGGGCTCTCCTCCGAACTGGGAGAACCAATCTGTGGCGGTGGGGTCATTCATGACAAGGGGGCCTCGGGTGAAAGCTGTTGCGATATGCCAACGATATATCGCGATAGCTCAAAAAGCAAGCGCCGGTTCGCCGGTGCGCCCGCGATCAGCGGGGCGCCTACCCGAAGAGGGATCGCCAGCCAGGCGCCTCGAGCGGGGATGACGGTGTCGCGCTCAGCTCCTCGCGGATGCGACGGGCGTCCACCGCGATGGCCGCCGCCGCCGCCGCCGCATGGGGATTGGGCCCGGAGCCCCGGAGGGCATCGAGCACCGCCTCGTAGAGGCCGTCCTGATCGGCGCTGAGCAGCTCGCTCCGGGGCGTTGCCGCCCCCGTCTCGCCACCCACCTGGTCGGGTGGCCACCAACTCTCCAGCTCGGACGCGACCTGGATCAGCAGCCGGGCGAGCGCCAGAGCGGCGGGCGCGGGGAGATCCCAGCTCGTCCCGGCCTCGGCGGCGGTCCGGGCGATGCCGCGCACCTCTCGTTCGACCATCTGCAGGACCGGGATCGCGGCGTGCAGGTTCTCGACCGCGTCGCGCTGCCGCCGGCCCGCGGGGTGCCAACGCCACGATTCCTCCGCGTTGCTGACGGCCCGGGCGGCCGCAGTGACCTGGTCGCTCAGCAGACGGGCGGCGCCGAGAAGCGAGTCGGGGTCCTCCGGCGCCGCGGCCGCGGCCGTGTCCGCGGGCGGCGAGGTGAGCACCGGGTCTCGTGGCGACGTGACCGTGGCAACCTCGGCCCTCGTAACCCAGGCGGCGACGCCCCGCACCAGCGATGCCAGCGCCTCGCTGAGGGATCGAACCCTCGCGTTGGCCTCCCCGAGGTGGATGCGGGGAAAGACGGCCAGGTTCACCAGGATCCCGCAGGCGGCGCCGATCGCCGTGTCGATGACCCGGTCGAAGCCGTACCCCCCGGTGGTCGCGCCGAGCACCAGTACCAGCAGAGCGCTGATGGGGACCTGGATCGCCCCCTGGGTGCCCAGACGCATCGCCCGGCCCACCAACAGCGAGACGAAGATCACGACCGCGATCGACCAGGCGTGGATGCCGGCCACGTGGGCGAAGACGCCCGCCACCAGCACGCCGACCATCACGCCGGCGACCCGTTGCAGCCCCCGGGAGACCGACTGCCAGATGGTCACCTGGACGGTGAGCACCGCTGCCAGCGGGGCAAAGACGGGGATCTGGTTGCCGAGCAGGTTGGCGGCCACGAACCAGGAGAACCCGGATGCGACCGCGGCCTTGACCGCATGCAGCAGGGGTCCCTCCAGCCGTCCGCGCAACAGTTCCAGGGCCTCGGAGAGCTGGCCGGTGAGGGCGTCGGTGCGCTTCACGGCGCACATCTTGGCGTCCGGGCCGGTCCGGACGCCGGGCGTCGCCTCAGCTGTCGCGGCGCCAGAGGATGTTGGCGCCCACCGTCGAGACGACCGCCAGCACGGCGAAGAGCAGTCCGTGCTTGATCTGGATCTTGGCGGGGGAGCCGGCCAGGAAGGTGGTCTTCTGGGTGAAGTAGAAGATCGCCAGCGCGAGGCAGATGACGGCGATTGCGATCAGCACCGCCGCGAGGGTGCGGTTGCGGGTGTGGCCGGTGTCGGGCATGCGGTGGTCTCCCCGTGGGCGCTAGCGGAGCAGGATGAGGCCGAGCACTCCCAGCCCGGCGCAGTAATACGCGTACGGATCGAGGCGGCCCACCCGGAAGTATCGGACCAGGAAGCGGGCACTTGCGTAGGCGGTGAGGCCCGCCGCCACCCCGCCCACGAGCATGGGCCCGAGGTTGGCGGTGCCGCCGAGCGACGGGACCTCGAGGAGCCCCGCGGCCAGGATGATGGGGGTGGCGAGCAGGAAGGAGAAGCGGACCGCCTCCTCGTGACGGAGGCCGGCGATCAGGCCGCCGGCCATCGTCGATCCCGAGCGCGACATGCCCGGGAAGAGGGCGACGATCTGGCAGGCGCCGATCACGGCGGCGCGGCCAAAGCCCATCTCCTCGATGCTCCGGAACTGCTTCGCCTCGACCGCGGCGTCGCGGTGGGCGATCCCGGCCCGCCTCTCCGTGCGCCGCCGCAGCATCTCCGCCCCGAGCAGCATGCCGCCGTTCACGATCAGCAGCCCCGCGGCGAGCCGCGGGTTGCCGAAGTTGGCCTGGAGCGGCTTCTGGAAGATGAACCCGATCAGCCCCGCCGGGATGGTGCCGACCACGAGCAGCCAGGCCAGGCGATCGTCGCCGCCCCTCACCTTGCCGGTGACGGCGCTGCGGACAAACCCGGCCACGATCCGGCCCCACTGCCGCCAGTAGAGGCAGATGAGGGCGGTGGCGGTCCCGATGTGGAGGAGCACCAGGAAGGGGAGGAAATCGGCGTTGCTCTCCCGCACCCCGATGCCGAAGAGGGCTGGGACCACCACGGCGTGGCCGAGCGAGGAGACGGGGAACAGTTCGCTGGCGCCCTGGAGTATTCCGAAGAAGAGCGCGATCGGCAGGGTGATGCCCACAGGCTTCGGACACTACCAGGGTCGGGACCGGGTACCATTTCGCGCCAGCAAATGGGGAGCTTGGGCGCCGCTCTCACGCGGCGCCACCGGGGAACTTCGCGGAGGCGGGAGATGAAGGCGAGTCACATCACGGTGCTCGGATCGGTGGTCCTGGCGGTCCTGGCGGTCGGCTGCGGCAGCTCGCCGGCCTCGTCCTCCAGCTCGGCGGCCAAGGCCACACCGGCATCGACGGCCACCCCGGCGTCGACGGCCCAGGTTGGCCAGGCGTTTCTGGCGGCCGCCACCCCCGTGGACGCGGCCTACGCGACGTGGGTGGCCGCTCTCAAGGCCGCGGGGGACAACCCCCTCCCGCTCACCTCGCAGGCGTCGGCGTACGTCAGCGTCCTGAACACCTTCGACAGCACCATCCAGGGCATCGGTGCGACCGGCAAGGCCGAGACCGACATCGCCAGCCTCGTGACCGAGGACAACACCGTCATCGCGGACCTGAACTCGCTCAGCTCGCAGACCTTGAGCACGGTGTCCGCGTGGGGCACGAAGGCCCTCGCGGATGGCGTCGCCGCGATCACGGCTGGCGATGTCGTGCGCGCCGACCTGGGCCTGCCGGCGAGCTGATCACCCGCCGTCTGGCATCGCGGGTGGGCTCAGTGATGAAAGCGGACGTGGTCGGGACGTTGCGGCCGGCGTGAGCTGAGCCTGTCGAGCTGCACCACCTCGCGCCGGAGGTGGGCGATCAGCAGGTCGGCCAGGTCGCGCGACATCCCGTTGCGCGCCACCATGCGCAGCACGTTTCCTGTCAGGGCGTGGGCCCGTCGCGCCCGACCGCGGCCGTGGTGAACAGTCCGCGCGAGAGGACGTCGAGGTTGGCGGCGGTGCGCCTGCGCACGGCGTCCGGGGCGTAGGCGGGCTCACCGATGTTGCGCTGCATCACTGGCTCCATCAGCAGGGGCCCGAGGATGACGGAGAGCACTTGAAAGGGCCGCCACTCGGGATCGGTGTCGGCCCGGATGCCCCCGGCTCGCTCCAGCAGCATGAGACCGCGCCGCGTCGCCGCCACCAGCTCGTCGAAGATTGTCGTCCCCGCCGGGGTCTCGTCCAGCAGGCAGCGGCGCAGGTACTGCCGGATGTCCGCGCTCGACCCCAGGACGTCGGAGAGGCTGTCGGCCATCGCCCGCGCCAGTCGGTCGGCGGGCAGGTCCTTGGGTAGGATCTCGAACCGCTCGAGACAGAGGGTCAGCACCGACGCGTCGACGGCGGCCCGCAGGCCGTCCTTGGACCCGAAGTGATGGACGACCAGCCCGGGGGAGAACCCGGCTGCCCGGGCGACGGTCCGCAGCGACACCCCGAAACCGGAGCGCCCGAAGAGCCCGAGGGCCGCCTCGCGGATCTTTGCCCGCGCGCTCAGGTCGGAGTCCAGCACGGTGGCGGAGTGCATGCTCACGACCCAATGCTACCGTACAAGAAATTGTCCTGCCGATTATCAGCTGATATAGTCGTATCTTAAATTGAACAGTCATTCAGTGTCCGCGCCCCTCCGGCCTCGGCCCGCGTCTGGCCCCGCCGCCCCGAGCCGGGCAGGTCGGCGCAACCCGTGGGCGGCGCTCACGGTCCTCTGCGTCGCCGTGCTGATGGTCAACCTCGACAACACCATCTTGAACGTGGCCCTCCCCACCCTGGTGGAGAAGCTGCAGGCCACCACCGACCAGCTCCAGTGGATCGTCGACGCCTACTCGATGGTATTCGGCGGCCTGCTACTCGTCGCCGGCAGCCTGGCCGACCGCTACGGGCGCAAGCGGCTCTTCGTCTGCGGCCTGGTCGTCTTCGGGGGCGGCTCCCTCGGCGCGACCTTCTCGGGCAGCGTCGACCCCCTGATCGCCTGGCGGGGACTGATGGGCGCCGGGGCGGCCATGACCATCCCATCGGGGCTGTCGATCGTCAACGACATGTTCCGTGACCCGGCCGAAAGGGCCCGGGCCATCGGCATGTGGGCGGGGACGATCGGGCTTGGCATCGCCATCGGACCGGTCGCGGGTGGCCTGCTCCTCGCGCACTTCTGGTGGGGATCGATCTTCCTGGTCAACGTCCCGGTGGTCGCGGCCGGCCTGGTGGGGACCCTGATGCTGGTTCCCGAGTCGAGAAGTCAGCACCCCCGGCCTGCTGACCCGGCCGGTGCCGTGCTCTCGATCGGAGCCCTGGGGCTGATCCTCTGGGCCATCATCGAGGGCCCGACCCATGGGTGGTCGTCACTGGAGGTCATCGCCGCGCTCGCCGGCGGCGTCGCCCTCATGGTGGGGTTCGTGGCCTGGGAGCGGCACTCCGACCACCCCATGCTCCCTCTCGGGTACTTCCGCTCACCCCGGTTCAGCGTCGCCATGGCGGCCCTGGGACTGGGCGTCTTCGCCCTGCTGGGCGGCCTCTTCCTTCAGACCCAGTTGCTCCAGTTCTTCCTCGGCTACAGCCCGCTCGGTGCGGGGCTGCGCATCCTGCCCCTGGCCGGGTTGCTCGCCGTCGCGGCTCTGGTTTCCTCGCGGCTGGTACGGCGGGTCGGCAGCAAGGTGGTCGCCGCCGCGGGTCTGCTCCTGATCGTCGGTGGACTCGCCGAGAGCGCCGTGGTCGCGACCTCGACGATCACCTACCTGGCGGCCCTCCCTGGCCTGCTCCTGATCGGCCTGGGGACCGGCCTCCTCATCCCGGCAGCCACCGACTCCGTGCTGGGCAGCCTGGCCCACGGGGACGCGGGAGTCGGGTCGGCGACCAACAGCACCGCCATCCAGGTGGGTGGGGCCCTCGGTGTGGCCGTGATCGGCAGCGTGCTGTCGACCCGCTACCAGAGCGCGATGAACCCGCTGCTGATCGGCCGGCATGTGCCGGCCGTGGCGGCCCAGGCCATCCTCGGGTCACTGGGTGGGGCGCTGGCGGTCGCGCGCGCCGCTGGCGGGCAGCTCGGCGCGAGCCTGGCCGAGGTCGCCCGCAACAGCTTCATGATGGGCACCCGGACCGCTCTGCTGGCCGCCATCGGCGTCACCGCAGCCGGGGTGCTGCTGGTGCTGGCCGCCCTCCCCTCCAGGAGCCCGGAGACGCGATGAGGCGCGCGCCCGCTGCAGCCGCGCGCCTCATCCGGTGAAGGCGAGGTCAGATGAGGGGAGGTCCCGGACCAGGCTCGCCTCGTCGCTGACGGCGAGGCCGCTCAGCAGGCCGGCGAAGGAACCCGCCACGGGCGGGGCTGGTTCAGGCCCGTGCCGCAGTCCGGCCGGCAGCCGCCGGCAGGCCCTCACGAGCGCTGAGGCGCCTCGCCAGCCTGGCGGTGTCCTCAAAGAGCGCCTGCGCGCCCACGATGTTCGCCTCGGCCCCCGAGTTGTCGCTGACCCGCCGGCCATCCACACCATCGCTGACGCGCCCGGCCTGCCGATCGTAGACGGGTTGACCGGCAGCGTTGCGGCGGTCAAACCATGAACGGGCCATACCGGCAAGAGCGGCGTAGGTGGGCGTCCCCGTGACCTCAGCGATCCGGGTGAGCACGTAGACGGCCGACGCCACGTCGTAGGGCTGGACGTGCTCCAGGTCAAAGCCGGACATGACGACGGTCCGGAAAACCAGCTCGGCGCTGCGGCAGGCGGTGGCGACCAGGTCCTGTCTGCCCAGCCGCACCCCCGCATCGGCGAGCACCCCCTCCTGGATGTGCCCCCAGAGATGGGGCGCCCCCTGCTCGTCGGGGGAGTTCATCAGCCGCTCGCCGTCACGGCAGCCGGCGACCTCGTCACTCCACAGCGCGATCTCGTCGATCAGCCCTCGGTCGTCACCGGCCTCCTGCAGGGTCAGCGCGGTCCTGATGTGAATCGCCCTCACATCGGCGGGCACGTCAGTGGCTTCGATGATGTGCGGGAGGCCGCGGCTGAGGGAGTTCTCGATCCGGGCGTCGCCGTCGAAGACCTGCCGGGCGCGGGCCACCGCCAGTAGCGCGCGCGCCTGCCAGAAGCCTCCACCCGCGACGGACGTTCGCGCATCCTGATTCGGAGCGCCCTCCCAATCGAGGATGAAGTTGTGCCAGCGACCGTCGGCGCCCTGCATGGCGAGGACGAAGTCGAGCAGTCCCTCGCACCATCTCCGCACCCAGGGCGAGGCGGTCGTCTCCCAGAGATCGCAGTAGAGCTCGAGGGCGCGAGCGGCATCGTCCACGCAGGCGACGCCCTCGTAGCCCGCCTGCTCGGCGCGAAGCGGTTGGTTGAGTGCGTCCGAGTAGACGGCGATGGCGATCGCGGTGGGGCCGGCGAAGGGGACGGGCCGCGCGAGACGCGCGATCTGCCTCAGCACGGTCGCAGCTGGTCGAGGATCTCGCTCACCGTGAAGTCCGCGGCCGCCAGGCGGCTGTCCGCGGCGCCGTAGTAGACGCGGATCTCCCTGCCCTCCGGGTCGAGGTTCACGTGGCCACAGGTGAAGACGACGTTGTCGAACAGCCCCTCGCGCTCGTAGGGAGCGGTCGGTACCAGGATCGGTTCGGGTGAGCGGGCGATGACCCGGCTGGGATCGTCGGCATCGAGGAGGATGGCCCCCAGCGCGTAGCGGGTCCTGCGGTCGACACCGTGGTAGATCTCCAACCAGCCCTCGGGAACCCGGAACGGGGTCGCACCCGCGCCGGTCCGGAGCCCGTCCCACATTCCCTGCCGCGGCAGTGCGAGGGGGGCGTAATCGCCCCAATGAACGAGGTCGTCGGAGAAGGCGATCCACACCCCGAGGACGCGGCTGAAGGACTGTGGCATCGGGCGGGTGAGGGCCGCGTAGCGGCCGCCGATCCGCCCGGGAAAGAGCACCACGTCCTTCTGATCGGGGAGGAACATCAGGCCGTGCCGCTCGAAGGAGCGGAAGTCGGTGGTCGTGAGCCGGCTGGTGCTGATGCCGAGGCGGCTCACCGAGACGTAGGTGATGTGCCAGATGCCGTCGATGAGCGCGGCTCTCGGGTCCTCGCAGCCGTACTCCTCCAGCCGGTTCGCCGGCATCAGCGAGGGCACGTCGTCGACGGTGAAATGGAGGCCGTCGCGGCTGCGCGCCACGCGCAGATGCGACATCTGGGTCAGCAGATCGCTGACGTCGTCGGCGGCGGCCGTGAACCCACCGGTGAGATTGCGATAGCGGATGGTCCGAGGATCGGTGAGATCCAGGCCGGGAAGGTCGCGGGGAAGGAAGACCTCGACCACGCGCGGCACCGCGCTCTGGGTGTCGAGAAACGCCATGCCGACGACCTGCTCGGCGGTCAGCCCCGGGCGGAGCGGCTGGAGCTTCGGCTCAGGCCCGCTCAGGTCGAGGGTGAGCGCATCCGGCGGCGGCTGCACGCCGCTCTTGGGCCGCTCGCCGACCCGGAGCAGGAGGACCACCTCGCCGTCGACCTGGGCGGCGGCGGCGTTGGAGACCGAGATGACCTCCAGGCCGGGGCTCGAGGGACGCACATCAGCCGCGGTGAGGAGGGGGTTCTCGGGCAGACGCCGGCCGATCTCATGAGCGCCTTGAGGCGCGCGGTTGGTGCCGCGGGGTCTGGGCCCGGAATAGCTCAGTGCTCCCATGATGTCGAGGAAGCTGCGCGCCGACTGGGGCCATGCCGCGTCACGGGCATAGGCGAACGCCGCCTGCTCGAGCGCAGCCTTCGCCGCCGGGTCGCCCAGGATGGCGACGACCGCCCGGCCGAGGCCGCCGGGGTCGCGGAACTCGACCAGGACACCACGGCCGTCGGCGAGCGCCTCGGCCGCGTGCATGTAGCGCGTGGAGACCACGGCCTTGCCGGCCCCCAGCGCGTACGACAGCGTCCCGCTCGTGATCTGGTTGGGATCCAGGTACGGGGTGACGTAGACGTCGGTGGCGAGCAGCAGATCGATGATGTCGCGCTGGCTCATGTAGGTGTCGATGAAGGCGACATGGTTGTCCATGCCCAGCGCGCGGGTCTCGGCGATCAGGGAGTTCCGGTATTCCTCTCCCTGCATCCGGAGCAGGTCGGGGTGCGTCTGACCGGCGATGAGATAGAGGGCATCGGGATAGCGGGCGACCACTGCCGGCATCGCCTGGATCATGTACTGGAGCCCCTTGCGGGGATCGACCAGGCCGAAGGTGGAGATGATCGTCCGCCCCTCCACTCCGAGCTTGCGCTTGAAGCTGTTCCGGCCGTGAGGGTCGATGACCGGCATGCCGTGGCGGATGACCCGCGGAGGCTTGGCGAGCCCGTACACGTTCGCCAGCAGCCCCACCGCGGTGGAGGCCATGACCACGATGTCGTCACTCAACTCGGAGATGCCCCGCACCGTCTCGCGGATCGACGGTGAGGGCTGGGGGAGGACGGTGTGCATGGTGGTCACCACCGGCCTGCGCAGCTCCTCGAGGAAGCCGCGGAAGTGATCCTCGTAGACGGAGTCGCTCCAGCGGCCGTTGGCGTACACCGGCTCGGACCACCGCCCGTAGAGGCCGAACTCGTGCTGCACGTTGACCACGTCGGCATTCGATGCGTTGATGGCGCGGGCGGCGGCGCGATAGCTCTCCGGGTCACCCTGCCGGATCCGCCAGCGAACATCGGAACCGTACCGGCGCAGCACCGCCGGTTCGTCGATGGCGGCGACGCGGCAGCCGGCCGTCGGGTCGGCGGTCCGCACCGCGCTCATCAGGTCGGCGGTGAACGTGGCGATCCCGCACCGCCGAGGGACGGAGGACGAGACGAACGCGATCCGGATGCCTGGCACCCGGCGGCCGCTCACGCCGGGAATGGACTTCGGCTCATGGCGTCCTCGCCGCGTGCCCGTGCGTCAGCACTGCGTGTCGCAGACTGCGCGTTGATCGGGGCGGTCGCCATCGACCCATCATATGCTTACCTCTCCCAGCGCGGCGGAACGGGATGGCTGCGACGATTGACGGATTGTTCCGCGGGGTGCGTGGAAGCGGGGCGCCGGCCGATTGGTATCCTCGGCGGCGTGACTCGCCGTTACGTCATTTTCGGCGCCGGGGCGATCGGTGGGGTGATGGCGGCCCTCCTCGACTGGGCCGGCTTGGAGGTGGCAGTCATCGCCCGGGGCGCGCACCTCGCCGCCATCAGGGAGCGCGGCCTGACCCTCCGCACGCCGGAGGGGGACGCCACGGTGCGCGTGCCGGCTGCCGGGAGTGCGGGCGAGATCCGGTGGCGGGATGACGACGTGGCGGTTCTCGCGGTGAAGTCGCAGGACACTGATGCCGCCGTCCACGACCTCGCCGTCGCAGCCCCGCCATCGCTGGTGGTCGTCTGTGCCCAGAATGGCGTCGCCAACGAGCGGGCGGCGCTCCGACGGTTCGAGAACACGCTCGGCATGCTCGTCATCTGTCCCGCCACCCATCTCGCTCCGAGGGTCGTGGAGGCCGAGTCCTCGCCCTGCCCGGGGGTCATGGATGTGGGGCGGTTCCCGGGGGGCGTCGACACGGTGGCCGAGGAGGTCGCCGCAGCACTGCGTGCCGCCACCTTCGACTCGCGAGCGGTGCCGGATGTCATGCGCTGGAAGTACGCAAAGCTGCTCTCCAACCTCGGCAACGCGGTCGAGGCGGTCTGCGGTCCGCGGGTGGGGGAGGGCGAGCTGCACAAGGTCGTACGTGGCGAGGGGGAGGCCGTGCTCCGTGCCGCCGGCATCGCCCACGCGTCGTCGGCAGAGGACGCGGCCCGTCGCGGCGACCTCATCTCGATCCGCCCGATCGAGGGCCGGAGACGGATCGGGTCGTCCTCGTGGCAGAGCCTGGCGCGCGCGGCCGGCAGCATCGAGGCCGACTACCTCAACGGCGAGATCGTGCTGCTCGGCCGCCTCCACGAGGTGCCGGCGCCGGCCAACGCCCTGCTCCAGCGTCTCGCCAACCGGATGGCCCGGGAGCGGCTCCTGCCCGGCTCGATGGGGGAGGGAGAGGTTCTGGCGGCGCTGAGAGCCTGATCCGCACCCCACCCGGGGGCCGGCCGGCGCCGCCCGGCGTCACGGTAGGGCGAGCAGCCAGACCGCGGTGAGGATGCCGACGGCGGGGGCCAGGAGGGGGAAGGGCCGCGGATACGGGCGCAGCGCCAGCGTCACGGACACGCCGACGAGCGGCAGGGCCCCCAGGACGACGACCGGTACGGGCTGGCCCAGGAGCGGCGCGGCGGCGGTGGTGGCGACCCCGGCGAGAGCCGCCATACCAAGGCTGAGGCGGCGCGACCACACCGCCCCGAGCCGGGTCGCCAGCCCCGCCGATCCGCCACGCACATCGCCCTCGATGTCGGGCAGGGAGTTGGCAAGCTGGAGGCTGAGCGCCAGGACCAGGGCGAGAGGCGGTGCCGCGACGGCGACGCGCAGGCTCAGCTTCTCGACCGCCGCGCCGGCGGTGAGCGGCAGGCAGGCAAACCCCACCCAGTACGGCAGCCAGGAGAGTGCCCCCCGTTTGAACCCCAGGTCATATCCGATGCCCGCCGCCGCGCAGGCGGCTGCCAGCGGCAGAGTGGGGAGGGGGAACGTCGCCGCCATGCCGAGGGCGACGGCGAATCCGACCAGGGCCGCGGCCCCGGCCACCGCCGGGCTCAGCGCTCCGCTGGCGAGCGGCTTCTCCGGCTTGACCAGTCGATCGAGGTCACGATCGCAGAGGTCGTTGAGGGCGCCTATCGCGAACTGGATCGGGAGCATGATCCCCACCAGACGCAGCGCGGTGACGGGGTCCGGCAGCCGGTGGCGCGCGGCGGCCGCGGCGGCGACGAAGCAGGCCGTGACCAGTAGCGAGGGGCCCGGATGAAGCAGCGCCGCGGCCGTCTTGAGGGTGTGCAACCGGACGCCGCCGGGGCCGTTCCTCTCGGCCGGCGGGCTCGCGTGCAAGAGGCTCACGGTCTCACCGCCACGTTCCAACCTCCCGCGACCTACCGCCAAGGCACACACTCAACACACTGAGCGCCCGACCGCCTGACCATCGCAGGCCAGGCCGATGAATCCGTCCGTGCGGTGCCAGCCGGCCCTGGTCAATCGTGACATCCGACGGCATGCCGCCGGCGTCGCATCCGTGACCGGAGGTCAGGAGGTTCCGGGCCCCGTCAGCCCTGCTCCAGGACCAGCTGCGACTCCGCCGAGGTGGTGGTGAGCCCTGCCCCCTGGAACCACGGGATAGGGACCAGCGGTTTGTAGTTGTA
>PLOF01000018.1 GCA_003142035.1 Candidatus Dormiibacterota bacterium | reverse complement strand
TGCAGCGCCTGCGAGAGGGTGAGGTCCGGGTAGCCGGGCGAGTACACGGGGAGGCTCGTCCGCCAGAGCGGTGTGGGTGCGCACGACTGGTACGGGCTCACCCCCGCCTGAGCGGCCTGGTTGACGACGTCCGTCCCGCCGGTGATGCAGCCGGCGATGGACGGGCCGAGCGGTGTGTAGAGGCAGTCACCGGTGGTGGGGTTGTCGTCGGAGCTGAGCTGGGTCGCCGCCTGGTCGAGGAGGTCGAAGGCGGTGAAGTTGCCCTGCTTCACCTGGGCGAGCAACTCCGTGTACGCGTCCGGGACCATGCCCTCGTAGGGGGTGAGGGCCATGGCCGAGATGCACCGGCCCGAGGCGAGCGACTCGTCCTGACCGAGCAGGTCGGCGCCGTCGTAGTAGTGGACGAGCGGGTCGGCTCCGAGCCCGAAGGTGAGGATGTCGTTGACGGTCCAGTCGGTGAACGCCGCGCCATCCGGCACGCCCCAGGGGTCGAGCTGGGTCGGGGACCCCGCCTGCTCAGCCGAGATGACGCCGGCGAGCTGCTCATCCTGGGTGAGCGCTCCCTGGATGACCTGGGCCCAGTCCGGTGTCTGCGGCTGCGTAGCGCCCGGCAGGCCCAGACCGCAGTCCCCGTCCGGCCGCCCCGTCTCTGGGTTGGGCGCCAGCTCCGCGTACAGCTGGCCGATGTTGGCGTCGAAGGTCTTGCTGCCGACCGGGATGATCCCGGTCACCGGGTCGTGGATCTGCTTGTCCTGGTCGACGTGCCCCCAGGCGTGCGTGCTTGACGTCTCCGGCACGGCTGCCCCCACCTCGATCGGGGAGGCGCTGGGGTCGAGGAAGCTCCCCACGATCTCCTGGTTGGCGACCGACGTCGGGTCGCCGAGGACCTGGGCCTGGAGGTCGATCAGGTTCTGGCAGGTGATGAGGTTGGTGCCGAACTCGGACTGCAGGCTCGGGTCCTGGTTGAGCTGGTCCTGGCTGATGAGCAGCTCGTTGCTGGGAGGGACGATGTCGAGCAGGCCGTAGTAGTGCCAGCCGGTCTGCTGGATCTGGTCGCTCGTCGTGTAGTTGGCGGTCAGCTCGCCGATGAAGCCGAAGGTCGACCAGGCCAGGCCAGCCCAGCCCAGCACCTTGAGCCCGACGTCCGCGACCACCTTGAGCCCGATGCTCCCGGCGGTCTCCGCGCCCGCCTCGACAGCGTCGGCTGCGGCCTTGTCCACGTCTCCGGCGGCCGCCCCCGGTCCATCGTCGCCATTCAATCCCTCGACGTCTGTGTCCGTGGCCGCGCCGAAGGTCTCGTCGGCGGTGGAGAGGCCCTCCTCGAGACCGTGGGTCGTGTCCCCGGCCGCCTGGGCCGCGTCGCCGCCGCCCTCCTCGGCCGCGGTCTCCAGCACCTCTTCTTCGATGGGGTCGCTCAGGTCAGGCTCGTCGGCCCCATACGGCACGTCAGCGTTCAGATCGGCTGCGGCGTCGGCTTCATCCGTCCCCCCCGTGACCGAGTCCGGAGAGAACGGCACCGGTCGCCCGCGGATCGCTGCCCAGGCCCGCTGGAAGGGGGCCAGTACGGCCGCCTTGACGGTATCGCTCGTGTTCTTGACCGCGTCGACGGCGGCGGTGCAGAGCGTCGCTTTCTCGCAGATCGCGCTCGCCAGACCGGTCGGGGTGCACACATCGCTTCGGGTGACCACCTGGCACCACTGAGAGAGGACCTGCCACTCACTGCTACCGCAGCTCTGGGACTCTTTGGAGGAGCTCGCCTCCCGCGAGGTCGTCTCCGGGGTGTGCGGCTCCTCGCCAATGGCGGCGTTCCCGTCCCCTCCCAGCTCCCCGCCGGCCTCGTCCACCACTCCCGCCTGGAGCTGGTTCTCGAGCATCTGGACGAGGTGGCACTCGACCTTCTGGCCGATCTCCGTGACCAGGTCCCAGCCCATGGTGGTCGCGACGTTGACGAGGCTGCCGAACACGAGCAGGATGCCGCCGACTCCACCGACGCGCTTGGCGAGCACGGTCAGGCAGCCCAGGCGGGGCGCGTCCGAACCATCGCCGGCCGGCGCCTGCGGACCACGTGCCCGCCGAGCATCGCGACCAGCCGCGCCTCAGCCCCGCGGCGCCGATCGAAGAGCCGCGGCGCTGGCTGCCGCTGCCCACGGGCCACGGCCACCAGCTGCCGGCCCTCGAGGCGGGTGGTGACGATCAGAGTCGCCTCGGCCGCCGTCAGCACGCCCTGGCGCACCGCGCTGTCGACCAGGTCCTCCGGATCCCGCGGAGCACTGAGCCGCAGGATCGGGGAGGCGAGCACGCCAACCACCTCCTCGAGGCACCTCTGCCGCCCCCGTTCCCCACACCACTTCGCCAGGGTGCTCCGGACCCGACGATGAACCTCCCACACCACGCTACTGGCCACCGCCGTCACTGGTGGCTTCCTCTCCACCGCCACCTCGGTCAACGCCAGGCAGACCTCGGCGTCGACGTCGTCAGGGTCCGCTCCCCACTGCCTGGCGAGCCGGCCTGACAGCCGGCGCAGCGCGGGGAGCAGCAGGCCGGTGAGCAGGAGCTTGCCATCCTCGCTCTCGCGGGCCCGGGCGATGACCGCCGTGAGGGCTCGGTCGCGGACCTCACGGGAAGAGCTCGCGAGCAGCGCACGGCGAGCTTCAGGGGCACGGAGGAGATGGCCGCCTACCTCGACGGTGAGTGCCAACTCGCTGAAGGCCTCCTCGATGGAATCGAGCAGGCGGGGGGTGTTCCGTTCCATGGTGCGGCCTCCTGTCCGGTCGGGATGACCGCGCCATTGGATGTGGCCTGCCGTTCCAACTCCGTTCATCGCGGCGCACTGACCGCGGGGTCCCCGTTCCGCGTGGCAAGCGCGTC
>PLOF01000070.1:2249-6774 GCA_003142035.1 Candidatus Dormiibacterota bacterium | reverse complement strand
CCCCACTAGACTTTCGCCGCTGCGCCGCCAGATCAGCGAGCCGCTATCCGATGCTCGGCCCCGTAGTACGGGTGTCGGAGTAGAGGTATCCGTTGATAGACGACAAAGAGCACGCCGCTGTGTCTGCTGACACTGGCCCTGTGACCTTTCCGTTGGCACCATGCCACCTGATGTAGAGATCAGCACCGAGTGCGCTGGAGGTGTGAAACTCGAGAGTCCCGGCAATGTCCAGCTCGGCCTCAGTCCAGGGGCCCTTAGCAGTCGGCGCGTAGTCGATGTTGAAGCTGGGCTCCGTTCCAGCGATGGTCTCTATCCACTGGTTGAGGTTTGGCGTGGAGCGGCACACTGCAACCACGTGCGGTGAGCCAATCCACTCAGGCGTCGGTGCCCCGGGCGTAAAGGAGCACGCGGCGAGGGACGCGCAGAAGGCTGCGGCAGCACATACGGACACTCCCCTCACGAGTCTCCCTGCATGCCACGTCATTCCGCGATTCTAAAGTCCGGTCAGTGGAAGGGAGGCGCTCGGGTCGCTCATGCCATCGGCTCGACGGGGACGCCGGTGTCGACGCCAACGCCAGTCCCCACCAACTCGGCACCGACGACGTTCATGGACGAGATGCTGGACACGGCGACCCCGGACCTGCTCTCCTGCATCAGTCAGGAGGGTGATGCATACGTGCCCTCCTCGTTTCGCCTGCTGAGAAAGCCACCGAGCATCTGATCGGCCGCCTCCCGTGGGAGGCGGCTGCGCGAAGTCCACAATGTGCCGGTGGCAACCCTGATCGTCCACGGCGGAGCCGGGCGATGGGACCCGCGGATTCCGCGCGCGGAGATCGACGCCGGTCTGGACCGGGCGCTCGAGACCGGCTGGCGCGCTCTCGAGGACGGAGCGCTCTCCGCGGTGGTGGCCGCAGTCACCGCGCTCGAGGACGATCCGCACTTCAACGCCGGTATTGGAGCGGTTCGCAACGCTGACGGCGAGGTCGAGCTGGACGCCGGGGTGATGACGGCTGAAGGGCTCCGGACGGGTGCCGTCGCCGGCATGACCGACTCGGCCAGCCCGGTGAGCGTAGCCCGGGCCGTCCTCGAGGACGGCCGCCACGTCCTGCTGGCCGCCGCCGGCGCCTCCCGCTTCGCCGCCGAGTGGGGCCTGCCGCTCGCCGGCCGGGAACGCCTCCGGGAGTCGGCGAGAGCGCTTCCGGGCAGCGCCGGAGGGACAGTCGGCGCCGTCTGCCGGGACGACCGCGGCGGCCTTGCAGTCGCGGTCTCGACCGGCGGCGTCAGCGGAAAGTTCCCCGGGCGGGTCGGCGACAGCGCCATCTGCGGCGCCGGCTTCTACGCTGACGCCCCCGGCGCCGCCTGCGCCACCGGGCAGGGCGAGGCCTTCATCCGCCTGGCCGGCTGCCGGCGGGCGGTCGAGTTGCTCGCGGCAGGGCTGGACGCCCCGACCTGCGCCACCCGGCTCATCGAGGAGCTGGCCGAGCGGGTGGGTGGTGAGGGCGGGATCATCGTCGTCGACGCGACCGGCCGTCCCGGCGTGGCCCGCAACACCCGGGACATGCCCTGGGCCTGGCGGACGGAGGTCGGAACCGCACGCTGGAGCCCCGCGTAGCGGGCGGACGGGTCAACCTTCCGGGGATTGCGGCGGCAGATCGTCTCCGCTCAATCAGTCGACCGCTTCTCCGCGGCCTTGCGGTCGAAGATGGCGATGACCTTTTCGAGCTGCAGACCTTTTGTCTCGGGCAGGTACCGAGCGACGAACACGATTGCCACCACGGCGAGGAAGGCAAACCCCACCATCACCCACGCCAGCCCGAATCGCTGATTCAAGGTTGGGAAAAGCTCGATGATCGCGAAGTTGGCGAACCAGTCGATACTCGCCCCGATCGCAGCTGCACGGCCGCGAACGCCGGTGGGGAAGTACTCGCCCTGGATTAGCCAGCCCGTACCGCCGACACCGATCGCGAAGGAGGTGATGAAGAAGGAGAAGCCGACCATGACCACCACGGTCTTCGGCACCCCGGTCATGAAGGCCACGCCCAGCGCCGCGAGCAGGATGAACGCCATCATGCCCATGTAGCCGCCGAGGGCCAGTGGCCTGCGGCCCATCTTGTCGATCCAGCGGAAGCCAAAATAGGTCGCGACCACGTTGACTGCGCCCAGGATGGCCGTGACCTCGACCCCAGCAATCGCCGCACTGATCGCGGTGGATGTCCCACCTTTGAAGAAGTTCGAAAGCAACTGCGGACCATAGTAGAAGGGGACGTTGATTCCCGTGATCTGCTGCAAGATGAAGAAGACGCAGACGACCACCAGCGCTCGGCGTACACCAGGGGTCCATAGCGACTTCTTCCGCTGCTGGCGCTCGCGCTCGCTCGAGGCGAGCTGGGTGCATGCCTCCTGCACTTGCTCCGCGGACATGTCTATCCCCAGCAGTTTCAGCGCTCTTCCGGTCTCGGCGACGCGGCCCTTGAGCATGGACCATCTCGGCGATTCCGGCATTCGAGCCCGCAACACGAGACCGACGATCGCGGGGAGCGCGCCCAGGCCGAGCATCAGCCTCCACCCCAAGCCCGTAGCCGAACCAGGCGCGAGCTTAAGGATCACCAAGGCGACGATGTAGGAGACGAGAATCCCGACGGTGATCATCCATTGCTGGATCAAACTGAGCGAGCCTCGTCGGCTTCGTGGCGCAAACTCTGCGATGTACGCGGTGGCGATCGCGGAATCTGCTCCAATCGCAAGCCCGATAAGCGTACGGGCACCGAGGAGCATGCCGGCATTCAAGGTCGCCGCCGACAGGATGGCTCCGACTGCGTAGATGACGACATCGGTTATCAGCAAAGACTTCCGCCCGAAGCGGTCAGTCAAGGGGCCGGCCGCGAGGGCTCCCACCGCAGCCCCGAGGGACGCTCCGGCCACAAGGTAGCCCGTCGCGAAGGAAGACAGGTGGTAGGGGATGAAGGGCAGCGCCGAGCCGATGTTGGAGGTGTCGTACCCAAACAGGAACCCACCAACGCACGCAAGCAGCGCCAGGTACCAGTAGAACGAGCTCGGAGGGTGGGAGTCGAGGGCGGCGAGCACCCCCTCCGCCGGTGGCTGCTCGGCCCTGGTTGCGGCGGTCACTGCGAGCCCCTCTCTTTCCGAGTCGGTCGTTCGAATGTTGGCCAGCGGCGTGTCCGGAGTCAAGCAACTCAAGACAGATTGGGCTGGGAAGAGACTGGGGCTGCGGACCGCTCGAGGGGCAGGAGCGCGGCGTTCACAGCAAACCGGGCGAGTGCGCCGACCGGGTCCTCGGAACGCCGAAGAACCCNNATCACCCATCAACCACCAGACCCTTGATCGGGCCGAGCAGTCGCGACGACCGGCGTGAGACAGAAGGGAGGGGCCGAAGCGCGGTGGCATAAGGGGGTGCGGAACTCAGCGACCGTCGCCATTGTGTCTCGATGACCTCAACTGGCTCTCGCCCTTTGCAGTCCTGACCTAGGTGTTCACTCCACAGCCGCTCGCGAACACTCCGCGCCAATACTCTGTCGTCGGTGACGAGATTGACCTCGGTGTCGTTGAACAGCGAGTGTTCATTGAGATTCGCTGACCCAACGATCAACAGCTCGTCGTCGATCACGCCCACCTTCGCGTGAACGTACACAGGGGGTTGCTTGCGGCCAGGTGGGCCGATCGTGCCCACCAGCAGGCGCCCGTAATGGTCCGCCTCCTTGAGCACGCTGAGCTGACCCCGCGTGTCGTCCTTGCCGCTGTTCGGCCGTTGTGGAAGGACAAGACAGATGCGGAAGTCGTCCGTCGGTGGCCGGAGCAACTTCTCGCGCAGCACCGCGACAAGTTCGACGCTCCAAAGAAACTGATTCTCCAAGTAGATAAGGCGGCTCGAGCCACGCAGCGCGCCCATGAACGACTCGAGGATGCTGAAGTCGCCCCGAGGAAGGGCCGGGTATGTGTGCTCGGGAACGGTCCGAACCATCTGCACCCGGCTATGGCCCGCCGTCGCCGGCACCGCGACCGCAGCCAATCGCTCACCGGTTGTCGCTTCCCAGCGCATTGCGAAATGCGCAGTGACATCCGCAACGGTAGGCCCGCTGAGGCGGGCAGCGACGTCGTGCCAGCCCAACCGTTTGGCGTTGAGGTGCGGGGCGCCGTCGAACCGGTCGCCACCGAGATCCGTCAGGTCGATGCCGCCCACGAACGCCACCGTGCCGTCGACAATCACCAGCTTCTCGTGGTGACAGTGCATCGGGCGGTTGCGGTGGTCCAGAGCGCCCTGAATGGCAGTTCCGCGCAGGAGATTCTCCATCAACTGTCGCGCCTCGGCGCGTGACGGATGCATGACCGGGACCGGAGCTCCGGCCCAGACGAGTACTCGCGTCTCGACCCGAGTCGCCGCCTCGGCAAGGAGGTCCCGCAGGGTCACTACCGTCGGCGTGCGCTCGAGAGCGAAGTCAGGGGCGATCGTCCATCCAGCAATGTGGACAAACGATCGAGCGCCGCGCACCGCGGCTGCGATAGCTGG
>PLOF01000070.1:0-2107 GCA_003142035.1 Candidatus Dormiibacterota bacterium | reverse complement strand
CAAGGGCCGCCACGCAACTGAATCTTCTTGTCAAGGGCACTCGTCAGGCCAACGACACGAGGTCACGCCGCCCCGACATGCAACCGCGAGGCTAACCGCCCAGCGTTATGTCTTGGTCTTGATACCATTCCAAAGCCTTGTAGACTTGCTCACGACTGTAGTCGGGCCACATCTCATCCACCACATAGAAGTCCGCATAGACCGACTGGATTGGTAAGAATCCACTCAGCCTTCGCCCACCGCCCCAGCGGATGATCAAGTCGATTCGTGAGATATCCGAGGACGCTATACCGTCAATGATGTTGCCGCTTGAACTGGGGGCCCTGTTCTGCACCGAATAGTTGAGATCCCAGTTCCAGCCATAGTTGACCAGGAAGTTGACTTTGATGAGACCGTTCCCGAATCTAGTTCTCTCCGTGTACGACTGTAGTGCCTTGGGAAAGAATCGCGACCGGGTATTCCCGACGACCACCAAGTCCGTGTCCTTGCTTGCCAGGTACTCGACGGCGTCGACACACGCCTTCTGAAAAGCTCTGACCTGCACATAGGGCCGTTTTGTGTTATCTACCGTGAATCCGTAGAACGTTAGCTCCCTTATCCCCAGCTCCAAACATAGTTCGTACAGCTCGAGTCCTGGCCGAAGGCCGGAATCATACCCGTCCTCCTTCTTCAGTCCCTTGCGCAGAGCCCACCTTCGATTGCCGTCAGGGATGATGCCAATATGTTGCGGGAGTCGACTGAAGGTCTTCATTACGGTCTTCTGCGTATGCTAGCCCCCGGTCGCCCTGCCGCCCCTCGCCCGGCCGGGGGTGACGCCGCACGGAATGCGTCTGTCGGACCGGTGCACGGTCGGTGAGACCTTCGGACTGGCGTCGCTGAATCAGATCACGGCGGCCCGGCACCGACACCGGCTGAGGTCCGGCGGGGTGTCGTGCCCCCCGGATTGCTGCGTCATGTGACCAACCCTGCCACGAGAAGGCTTCAAGCCGAGCCAAAGCCGTCGTCTGGGTTCGGCAAATGAGCCAGGCAACCGCCGGCGGCCATACCAGCCGTGCTACTCGGGCAGGACTGCGGCGACAAGCCCCTTGTCCCCTTGCTCGACGGCGCGACCGGGACGTCTTGGCACCCAGCGCTACGCCCGATCGTTTGCTCCGCCCGGACGCCCGCCACTGTGCCAGCGGCGAGGCGCACGGCGACACCGATCGGCCGCTCGCCACCCGCTAGCGTCCACGCCCGTCCTGCGCGCGGCACCCGACCGTGACCTGTGCTCGGATCGTTCGGCCCGAGCCGGGCAGGCGCGCGTACCGGTCAGCCGACGGGAGGCTCGTCCTGGCCAGACTCCTCGGCGGCGTCGGCCTCTTCCTTGGTGGCGTGCACCGCTCCGGCTGCGTGCTCGGCCGGGCCGTATACGGTGTAGAGGACGAGGGGGTTGGCGCCGGTGTTGCGGAAGTTATGCAGCGTACCGGCGGGGACGGCCACCAGGTCGCCCGGAGCCACCCGCTTGGTCTGGCCGGCCACGTCGGCCTCGCCAGCACCACTGACGAACGTCAGGATCTGGTCAGTGTGCTCGTGGGTCTCCAGCCCGATCTCCCCACCCGGCGGGATGGTCATGATGACGAGCTGGGCGTGCTCGCCGGTCCACAGAACCCGCCGGAAGTCGGCGCTCTGCTCGGCGACAGAGGCGATCGAGAAATGATGCATGCTGGCCATGGGTCGGGCTCCTTTCGTTGCTGCGCGACGACCACAAGCGGGCGGAGCAGCGGTCGCTCCACCGCCAGGCGCTCCACGGGCACGACGCGGGTCTCCGGATGGAGGCTAATCGGCGAGAAAATCGAGGAAGGCCTTGTTCAGCTCGGCGGCGTGTGTCCAGCCGATGTTGTGTGGTCCGCCCTCGATCTCGATGAACCGGATGTCGCTCACGAGGTCCGGGAGGCGTCGGCCGGTGGCGTCGATGGGAAGAATGCGATCCTCAGTGCCCTGAAGGACGAGCAGGGGCACGTCGATCTTCGGCAGGTCGGCGCGGAAGTCCGTGAGCCAGGTTGGCACGCACGCGAGGGTGGCGTAGGCGGACGAGCCGACCCCCACCTCGAAGCTGGCGTTCCACGCC
>PLOF01000058.1 GCA_003142035.1 Candidatus Dormiibacterota bacterium | reverse complement strand
CCCTCGCGGCCGGCGACGCCAGCGTCGCGTTGGTTTCGGAGGAGGAGTGCGGGAATCGAGAGCTGTGCCGCCAACTCCGCACGACATGCCAAAGCCGGCGACGATGGCCGAGCGCAGCTCGGCAGACCTGCCCCTGCGCGCGCGTCCGACGGCACGTCATGATGACATCGACGATCGCTGCGCGTCGGTACCCTTGCGCACCAAGTGATGGGCCAGTCGTGCCACATGAAGAGTCATTCATGACCACGAAGCTCCGCCCGCGCGGACCGCGTCGCGTCGCGTCAGGCGCTGTGCCACACTGCTCGGCGTGGAACTGGGTAGCCTCGTCGCCGCTGCCACCTCATGGCGTGACGTCGATCCCGACCCGGTGACCCGCGCGGAGCTGGATGACCTCCTCCAACGCGAGGACGTCGCAGGGTTGGCGGAGCGTTTCGATGGTGCCCTCGCCTTCGGGACGGCCGGTATTCGCGCGGCGGTCGGGGCTGGGCCGATGCGCCTTAACCGACTCGTTGTTGCCCGTGTGGCGACGGGACTGGCTCGTTTCATCTGGACGCGGGACCGGGCGGCGAGCACAAAAGGGATCGTGGTTGGCTACGACGGACGTACCAACTCGGCCGTCTTTGCCACCGACGTGGCCCGGATCCTGTCGCGAGAGGGCATCAGCGTATGGCTGCTGCCGCGAGCACTGCCGACTCCTGTTCTGGCCTTCTCCGTGCGCCACCTCCGGGCGGCGTACGGACTGATGATCACTGCCAGCCACAACCCGCGCCGGGACAACGGACTGAAGCTCTATGTGCGAGACGGCGCACAGCTGCTGCCACCGGTCGACGCGGACATGGCGACCTTCATCGACGCGGTCGACCCGCTGAAGCTCCCCCAGGGCTGGTCCGAAGGCGATTTCACCCACCGCTCGGCGGGCGCCAGCGCCGATGCCTATGTTGAAGCGGTGGCCGCCGGCGGAACGCCCCCCGACGGTCCGTCGCGCCTCACCGTGGTGCACACCGCGCTTCACGGCGTGGGAACGGAGTCGTTCCGAGCCGTGCTCGCACGAGCGGGATGGCCGATGCCGGTGTCTGTGACCGCACAGGAGTGGCCGGATGCCGCCTTCCCGACCACGCCCTTTCCCAACCCGGAGGAGCCCGGCGTGCTCGACCTGGCCAAGGCCACCGCCCAGAAGATCGGCGCGGACCTGGTTGTGGCGAACGATCCGGATGCCGATCGCCTGGCGGTGGTCGTTCCCGGCCCCGACGGGTGGCACACATTGAGCGGAGACGAGCTCGGTGCCCTGCTGGGCAACGCCGTGCTGACCCGCCTGAACGAAGGCCGTCCGATCGAGGACCCTCAAGGTCGGGTTCCGGTCGTGGCGACCACGGTGGCGTCGGGTTCGCTGCTGCGGCGCCTGGCCGCGGCCGCCGGGGTCCGGTGTGTCACCACCCTCACCGGGTTCAAGTGGATCGCCCGAGCTGCCGGTCCTGAGGATCGCCTCATCTATGGCTACGAGGAGGCAATCGGCTACGCCGTGCGCCCGCAACTCGTGGCCGACAAGGACGGGATTAGCGCCGGCCTGCTGGTCATCGAGCTGGCGAACACCGCGGCCCAGGCCGGCCGCTCCTTGCTGGACCTCCTCGACGATCTGGCCCTTACGCACGGGCTGCACCTCACCGGGCAGCGGGCCATCCACGCGCACGGGCCCGACGGACTGGACCGGCTTGCGCAGGCGCTCGAGCGAATCCGCAAGGCGCCGCCCCGGCGGCTGATGGATCAGCGCGTGACGGTGACAGACCTGCGCCGGAGGGATCGCGGGGAGGTCGACCTGGCCGGGGGACACGGGGAGCGCTCTCCGGACCGGCCGCTTCCGGCGGCCGATGTCCTCATCTGGCACGTGGGGGACGATGCCCGCGTGGTGCTGCGACCCAGTGGCACCGAGCCGAAGTTGAAGGTGTATCTCGAGGTGGTAGGTCCGGTCGCTGCCCGTTCCGACCTGGTTGCGGCCCGGTCTGCGGCCACCGTCCGGTTGCAACTGCTTGCCACTGAGGTCGTCAGCGAGCTCGACATCGATGCGCCGCCAGATGCGGCTCTCTCCTCCCCGCCCCTGCCACTGCTCAGGAGTCATCCTTCATGACCAACGCCACCGCCCCCCTGACCAAGGCCGAATTGGCCCGGATGATCGATCACACCCTGCTCAAGCCTGAGGCGACGGACGATGACGTGACCCGGCTGTGCCAGGAGGCGTCCCTGCTCGGCGTGGGGGCGGTCTGCATATCTCCATCCCGGCTGCCACTCACTCCCGGCGCCCTACGCCCGGGAATCGCGGTGGCAGCGGTCGTCGGCTTCCCATCCGGCGCACATCCGACCGCGGTCAAGGTGGTCGAAGCCGCCATCGCGGTGGCGGCCGGGGCCAACGAAATCGACATGGTCATCGACCTCGGTGCGGCGTGCGCGAGCCAGTGGGACGTGGTGACCGCAGAGGTGGCCGCCGTACGCGCCGTGCTCGGCCCTGCCATCGTTCTGAAGGTGATCCTGGAGACCGCGTTGATCGGCCCTGACCGCATCGCGGCCGCCTGCAAGGCCGTTGAGTCCGGGGGAGCCGACTTCGTCAAGACCTCGACGGGATTCCACCCGGCCGGCGGGGCGACGGTCGAGGCGGTGGCGGCCATGGCCGCCGCGGTCGGCGGCCGCCTGGGGGTCAAGGCGGCAGGTGGCGTGCGCACCACCGAAGACGCACTCGCCATGGTGGCCGCCGGGGCCACGCGGATTGGCGCGTCGGCTACGGCCGCGATCCTTGCCGGCCTGCCCTGACCCGCCCTCGTCTTCCGTCGACCCCTGATCGCCGGGGAGCCCTCCGCCAGCTGGGCACGCAGCTTCCCCGCCATCGCGACATCCAAGTTCCAGGAGAAGGACAGTGCAAGCGGAACGGCAACATCATCTTCAGGTCACAGCAGGAGACGTCGGAGAGTACGTCCTCCTTCCCGGGGATCCCGGGAGATGCGAGGCAATCGCCCGCCGCTTCGACTCGCCGCGGCAGGTGGCGTCCAACCGCGAGTTCAACACCTGGTCCGGCCTCCTTGACGGTGTCCGCGTATCGGTGACGTCGACTGGCATCGGCTGCCCCTCCACAGTCATCGCGGTCGAAGAGCTGGCGCGAGTGGGGGCAACCACGCTGGTTCGCGTGGGCACCTCCGGTGCGATGCAACCGGACATCCATCCAGGCGATCTGGCAGTGGTGACCGCGGCCATCCAGGACGAGGGGACGACCCTGCACTACATGCCCGTCGAGTTCCCCGCCGTGGCCGATCTGGACGTGACCAACGCTCTCGTCAAGGGGGCGAGGTCGGTCGGGGCCACCGTGCGTGTCGGCATCTCCCACTCCAAGGACTCGTTCTATGGGGAACTGGAGCCGGATCGCATGCCGGTGGCGGAGCGCCTGCACGCACGCTGGAAGGCATGGGTCGCCGGTGGAGCGATCTGCTCGGAGATGGAGGCGGCCGGCATCTTCATCGTCTCGCGTGTCCTCAGGGTGCGAGCCGGCGGCATCATGCTGATCGCCGGGAACGACGAGGGCTGGCTCAAGGCGCAGGAGGGGCCGGCGGCGGCCGACAACCTCGAGCTGCTCATCGACGCGGCCATCGCCGGGATCCGGGAGCTCATCGCCTTTGACCTGCACGCAGCGAAGCCGCAACCTGCGTGATCGAGCATTCCCGTGCGGGAGGGTCCTGATGGCTCCGTGCGCAAGGGTACTGACGCGGCGGCGCGGACCATGCCAAGCTGCCGTCGGCAGGCGCCGGTTCGGCCGTCGAGTCACGCCCGAGCCGGGTATGAGCACGCGGGAAGGGAGTCCATGCCTACAGATCTGTTGAGCGACCCTGTCACAGTCCACCGCTCGGTGCTCCAGCGCATCAATGGCGAGATTGAGACGGTCGGCGTTGAACCCGTCCCCGAGAAGCAGCGCACGACCACCCCCTACCGGCTCTTCATCGTCTGGTCGATGGCGTCGGCCTCGGCGACCACCCCACTTGTCGGCGCGCTGCTCTTCAACATCGGCCTCTGGTACATGCTCGCCGCAATCGCGCTGAGCTGGCTGCTCTTCTTCATCCCCCTCGGCGTGGCCTCGGAGATGGGCCGGGAGCTCCCGCTACCCACTCTGCTCATGGCGCGGCGCAACTTCGGCTGGCACGCGACCTTCATCTTCTCCCTCCTCTTCACCTTCGTGAACATGGCCTGGTTCGGGCTGAATTGCGCGGTGGGCGCCCAGATCCTGGCCTCGCTCTCCCACTCCAGCGCCGCGCCGTGGTACTGGCTGGTTGGCGGGGTGGACATCGTCCTGGTCGTCTTCGGATACAAGTGGCTCGAGTACTTCTATCGGTATACGGCGCTCCTCTTGGTCGCCTGCTATGGCGCCCTCACCGCCTACCTCTTCCTCCACTTCTCGCTTCACGTCCCGCGCCAGACCGCACCGGTCGAGTGGGGCCCCGCGATCACCACGGTGTCGGGCTTCGCGATCCTCGGCTGGGCATACGAGGTCTCGACGGTGTCCCGCTTCTGCCGGCCAGCCCTGGACCGCGCCGCCACCAGCGGGCAACCGGCGAGCAAGGCCCCGCCACGGCTCTGGTACTTCCTGATGCCATCGATCGGCATCATGGTCCCGGTGGTGCTGATGGCTGTCATGGGGGCGTTCTCCCAGGAGGCCATCGGAACCTGGAACATCGCAACGCTCGGCGCCAGCATCTCCGGGTGGGGCGCCGTTGCCGCATTCGGGGCGACGCTGGGCGTACTCCACACCAACGCGATGAACCTCTATCCATCAACGGTGGACCTGCTGGTGGCGATGACCACCGTCCGGAAGCCCAAGAAGTGGGAGCAGCCGCTGTCAACCGTCATCCTGGGTCTGATGGGGACGGGACTCGCCCAGGCAGGCATCCTGAACCACGCAGAGACCTTCGTCAGCGATGTCGGATACCTGCTCGGCCCGTTCATGTTCGTGATGGTCATCGACTGGCTCTGGGGGCTGAGGAACAAGCGGAATGTCGAGAGCTACTTCCGGAAGCCGCGGGGATTTGCGGAGCAGTGGCGCCTGCCGGCGATCATCAGCTTCGCGGCCGGATTCGTGGTCTCCTTCTGGGGGACCAACTTCCTGCCACTCTGGCTCACCAACGACATCCCGCTGGCGCTCACCGGGTCGGTGGTGTCGGGGATCCTCTACGGGGCGTGGCTGTCGGTACGCGGGCACGTCGGGATGGCTCCCGACGCCAGAGAGGGGCTCGCTCCCGAGCCTGCCAAGGCGGCGTAGGCCAGGTTAGACGGCGCACTCTCCCTCACCGGTCTTGCCGGTGAAGGCGGTGTCCTGATCTCAGTCGGGGGGCGCGGCGCCGCCGGAGGCTGTCGATGGGGCGGCAGGTACCGCGTCGGGGGCAGCCGCCGCCTGGCCTGGCTGCGCCGCCCTCAACAGCTCGG
>PLOF01000076.1 GCA_003142035.1 Candidatus Dormiibacterota bacterium | reverse complement strand
TGGCGGAGGCGGCGTGCCGCCCCACGCGGCCTGCCGCGGGCGCGCACAGCGCGCTCTCATGGCGGGGTGAGCCGGGTCCGGCTCCGCCGGCCCGGCGAGGGGCGGCGAGCCCCTGTGATAAAGAGAAGGGGTCCCCACGCCGCCCCCGCGGCGTGGGGAAGTAGTCGCGCACCCCACGTCGTTGACGCGCCACCGGCGCTCACCCGATCCAACGGCTCAGGTCAGGTTGGCTGCGGCACCCCCGGGGGACCGCTTAGCGCTGCTTCCTTCCGGACCTGACGCGGTTCACGGGCCCGAGCTGCGCAGGACCCAGCCATCGACGCCGCTGAGATCGGAGCGGACCCGGCTGCGCGCCCCCTCGGTGGGGAATTCGACCCCGCTATAGCGGATTGCGGGTACAGGGCACCGCTGAATCCCCGTCTAGCGCGACCACCACCATTGTACCGGGCCGCGGCCCTCACCGCCGGCCACCATCACTCAGACCGGGGCGGAGGTCGGCCACTCCACGGCGACGGCCACCGTCAGCGAAGGACGGAGGCGGCCCCGTCGGCGGCGTACAGGAGAGGGCCGGCCAGGAGCATGGCCACCACCCCGAAGAGCGCACACGCCAGCCCGACCACGCTCGCGAGCCGCGGCGTGCGGGGGAGCACCACCGGCAGCTCCTCGTCCTCGACGTACGCCGCGCCGATCCAGCGCAGGACCACGACCGCGTAGATGGCCGAGGCGGCCACACCGGCCACGGCCACCCACGCGTACCCACCGTCGACGGCGGAGGAGGCGACGAGGATGCGGACGAGGAACCCTGCCAGGGGCGGCAGACCGGCCAGACCGGCCAGGCCCAGAGAGAGGAGCACGGCGGCCATCGGGGAGCGCCGGGCGAGACCGCGAAGACCGGCCAGATCGCCACCGATACCGTCCTCCTCCATGCGCGCCACCGCCTGGAAGCTCGCCTGGATGGCCAGCACGAAGACGACCAGGCCGAAGAGAACGGCGATCACTCCGCCGGCCGGCTTGAGGTCGCTCCCCCGGCCGCTCCCGACCAGGGCGCTGATCACCAGTCCGCCCTGGAGGCAGGCACCGAGCCCGATGAGACGGCGCACGCTCCCGGCGACCACGCTGAGCAGCGCGGGGTAGAGGCAGGCGGCCGCGCCCAGCACCCCGGCCAGAACCACCCAGGGGTGCATGGTCGCGCTGAAACCACTCACCGTCACCCGGACCAGGGCGATGCCGCCAGCCGCGACGGCGAGGCTCACCACGGTGCCCGCCACCGCCGCGCTGCTGGCGGAGGCCACCTGCAGCATCCAGTGATGCAGGGGGGGCGCCCCCACCAGGTAGGCGAGCCCCAGCAACGTGAGGGCGAGTCCCAGGCCCTCCAGAGGCGCCGAATGGAGAAACTGGCCCCGCACCGCGGCGAGGTCGGTGCTGCCGGTCGCCCCGTAGACGATGGCCAAGCCGTAGAGCATCAGAGCCAGCGCGATCCCGGCCGAGACGAGCGACCGGAAGGCCGCGACGCCGGGAGCCTCGGCGGTCTTCTCCATGGCGACGATGCCGACCAGGCTGATCACCACCATGCCCAGTCCGACGACGAGCATGCCCATCTCGACCTGGACGGCGAGGATGGTGCCCCCGGCGGTCGCGGTCAGGATCAGAGCGTGGTACGCGGGCAGCCGAGAGCCGAGGCGCTCTTCGGCGGCCCCGCTCGTCAGGATCGCGAGGAGCCCCGTCCCGCACAGCAGAAGCACGGCGTAGATGCTGAAGCGGTCGGCCACCACGCCCCCCGCGTAGGCGGCGAGGCCAACTCCGTTGGTGCTGAGCGCCACCCCGCGAAGCGCAACCAGCGCAGCCGAGGCGGCCCCTACGAGCGCGAGCGCTCCGAGCCAGCGATGAAACGACGGCGGCAGCCCGGGGCGACGCCAGCCGAGCAGCCCTCCGAGCGCCGCGAGCACGACCAGCAACGTCGTCGGCAGCATCGTGGCGAATACGGCCATGCCATTGGGTGCGGGCATCAGGCGGCCCCCGGGAAGAGGATGTAGCCGGCTCCGTTCTGGAAGACTTCGGCGAAGTGGCCGGGCACCACCCCGATGACGACGATCAGCCCGACCAGGATGCCGAGGTAGGTCAGCTCGAGGGGCCCGAGGTCCCGGACTCGCTCGAAGGTGTCGCGGGAGGCTCCGAGGAAGATGCGCTGGGACGTCCAGACCAGCACGCCCGAGGCCAGGAGGGTGCCCGCGAGCACCACGGTGCTCGCCCACCGATGGGCCGGGAAGGACCCGGTCAAGATGAAGAAATCGCCGGCGAACACGGCCAGGAGGGGCACGCCCGCCGCCGCCAGGGTGGCGAGCAGCCAGAACGCGGAGAGGAACGGTGCCTGCCAGGCAAGGCCACCGAGCTGGGAGATGTGCACGCGCCGCGTCCTCTCCTGGATCAGGGAGGCGAGGAGCATGAGCACCCCGATCACCAGACCACGGGCCAGCAGCAGGAACATGATCCCGGTGATCGCGATGGTGGTGTGGCCGGCGACGCCAAGCAGCACCAGCCCCATGAAGACCGTGCCCACGTGCCCGATGAGGCGCCGCAGGTCGTCGGTGCGCAGCGCCGCCAGGCCCCCCCAGACCACGGTGACCACCGCCAGCACGGCGAAGAACAGCGAGAAGCTGCCCGACGTCCCGGGGAAGAATCCGACCGCGACGTGGACGAGGGTGTAGGCCCCCAGGCTGGGCAGCACCGCGGCGAAGATCGCCGAGAGCACTCCCGTGCTGTCCTCCTCGAGGTCGAGCAGCGCCCCGTGCAGGGGCACCACGGCCATCGCCAGCAGCGAGGCCGCGGTGATGAGCCAGAAGGCGACGGCCTCACCGTCGCCCGGCAGGGACACAGGAGTGGTGCTCATGTCGAAGGAATGCGCACCGGACTGGAAGGCGATCAGCACCGCGGCGAGCAGGAGGAGACCTGCGGAAACCAGGCTGGTGGCCGCGTAGCGGGTCGCCACCCGCGCCCGGTGGCCGTGCCCGAAGGCCCGGGCCAGCACGTAAACGGGGGCGATCGCGAGGGTCCAGAAGAGGAGGAAGAGGACCCAGTCATAGGAGGCGAGGATGCCGAGGGAGGCCGTTTCAAGGGTGAGCAGGCAGACGGTCAGGAGTTTGACGTGACGCTGGTTGCGCCAGGCGGCGAGCGCGGCGCAGAAGAAGACGACGGAGACGACGAGGATCACCGAGAGGGCCATCCCGTCCACATCGAGATGATAGGAGGAGGTGATCGGGAAGGAGGAGAGCCAGTTGTGCTCCTCGAGGAGGTCGCCGCCAGGGATGCCGCCGGTCCCTGCTGCCGCCTCGGACACCTGGGTCTCCACGGCCCAAATCGCGAAGAAGAGCGCGGCGCCCGCACCCGTGGAGCCGAGTGACTTCATCCGGCGCAACTGGTCCTGGGTCTGGTTGGGCATGAGCAGCGCCACCAGGGCGAAGATGACCGCGCTCCAGACCATGGCCGTGAGCACCAGGGTGGGGAACGTGACCCCGCTGGTCGTGGCGGTGCTCGACGTCTGGGCGAGGAAGTTCATGTGGTGTGCACCGGGAAGTGCCCCCCTGCCGCGAGGACGCTGGCGCCGACCAGAAGCAGGATGACGGCGAGCATCACGCCGATCGCGATGCCCAGCCGGCGCGCCCGGACACGCTCCAGAGCCTCGGCGGCCACCTCGATCCCCTCACCGGCGGAGTCGTAGAGAGGCTCAACCAGGTCGTGGTCGAAAGCCACGACCTCCCCCGCCAGAGCGTTCCCGGCTCGAGCACCGAACGCGAACGCCCAGCGCACGGCCGCCGGGCCCGTGGCGGTGAGGGTGGGAATCCGGAGCCGGAGTCCGAGGCGAGCCATCCGGCGCGTCAATTCGGCCCGCACGACCGCAACGCCCCCGGCCACGCCCACGACCAGCGCGACGGCGACGGCGGCGAACGCCCACCACTCGACGGGCAGGATCTGGTGGTTCGCGCCGTAGTACACCCAATGGCTGAAGGTGAGGGCGGGAACGCGCCCCTTGCCGTGACCGATGGCGGCGATCCCCGGCAGACCGACGACCACGGCTCCCACCGTGGCGGCCGCGCACCAGCGCTGGAGGGTCCGCAGCGCTGGTTCCGCTTCGGTGAGCTTCTCAACGACGAAGCCCCGACGCACCGCCGGCGTGCCGCGGCATACGGTGACCAGCAGACGGACGGCGAACAGAGCGGTCAGCACCACGGCTGCGATGGCCAGCACCGCGACCAGGTCACGGACCCAGGCGGTCAACTGACCGTTGTCGGGGAAGCGGTTGAGGAAGATGGAGGACACCACGTCGTAGCCGACAAGGTCGAGGCCCGCGGCGGCGAAGGCCCAGAACCCGAGGCTCAGGCTGGTGTGCCGCATCCGCTGCCAGGCGCCACCCATCTCGCCGATGTCGCGGGTGCGGTAGGCGCGGGCCAGGCTGCCGGCGGTCACCAGGAGAAGGAGGCTGAGCGGCGCGCTGACCGCGGTGATCAGCAGTCCGGCACTGTAACCACCAGCACCCATGGCGGTGATGGCGAGGGCCAGCTGCGCCGAAGCGAAGAGGAGCGCAACGCGGTAGATGTCACGCGACACCAAGCACGCGGCGCTCAACCAGACGGCGCCCACCGCGCCGATCACGGCGAGGATGCTCAGGACCCGTGGGGTGACCATGAGAAGGGTGTAGATCCGAGCCAGCACCACGACCCCGGCGAGCAGCGACATGGTGATCGCTCCGAGCACCGGCAGCGGTGCCTCGCGCAGGCCGGTGAGCCAGCCCGTGAACGGGGCCTGAGCGGCATGGACCAGGGCGGCCACGGCCAGGAGCACGGTCAGAATAACCAGGCTCCGGTACCCGACGTGAGAGACGGCGCCCTGCGCGGCGGCCTGCCAGGCGGGATCCAGCAGGCGGAAGTCGAAGATGTCGAGTGCTCCGCCGACCGGCTGCGGCCGGAGCCCGAGGTACGGGCCCATCTTGTCGATGATGTACGCCAGACCGAGCAGGAGGCTGGCGTCGGCCCCGAGGAGCACCGAGAAGGCGCGCCGGGCTGGCGAGGTCGTCTCCCGCCGATGCCAGTAGTGGAGGGCCAGGACGAGAGTCGTCGCGCTGACCGCCCCGAGGGTCAACCAGACCTGGAAGAGGCCGGGGCTCAGCACCAGGCCGAGCATCAGGGTGGCGAGCAGCGAGCTCGCCCAGAAGAAGCGGCGGTAGCCGGCGTCGCGCTGGAGCATTGCCGTCCCGAGACCCTGGACGACGAGGAAGAGGAACGAGATCAGGACCATGAAGCTGGCGCTCAGGTTGTCGACACGGACCCCGACCGCGACCTGGAAGGTGGACGGGAAGGTCGTCGTCTCACTCGGGCCCGGGGACAGCGACAGGTAGTTCAGCGTCGAGATGTCGGGGGTGATGCTGGTGGTCTCGTGGACCAGGCGATAGCCGAGCACGAACAGAGCCACGATCAGGGACATCCCCAGGAACGTCATGCACACGTGAGCGGCTCGCCGCGGGGTCTCGGCGACGAAGGAGGCGCCGCAACCCGCCAGCGGGAGCAGCAGGATGATCCAGGCGAAGCTGCCCATCAGCGCTGCTCCCCCTCGGCGTCGCCGTAGGCGTCGGTGTCGAGGCTCTCATGGCGGCGGTGCAGCAGCGCCACCAGCGCGGCGCCGACCAGGGCCACTGCGGCACACACCACCACCGCAGCCAGCGCCACCACCTCCCCCTGCCCGGGGCCGACGCTGCCGCCGTCGATGGCGGTGAAGCCGGCAAAGGCGATGACGGGCGCGAGCAGGAGGATGGCCAGGCTGACCAGGAGGCCGAACGCATCACGCCGGGTCAGGACCCCGAAGGCCCCGATGGCGAAGACGGCACCGCTCAACAGGGCGACGTGCCCCGGCCCGATGTTCACTCGCCTCCTCCAGCCCGCCCCGCCTGGCGGCGGCGGCGAGCGGCCACCCGGTCCTCGCGACGACGGCGCATCTTCTCCTCTCTCTCCCGCCGAGCCCGGGCCCGTTCGTGGTGCTCGGCCTCGTCGGCGCTGGTGCGCCCGATGACCACCGCGACCACCACGGCCGCCGCGCCGAGGACCACCAGGAGGCCCGCGGTGACCGGAGCCTGGTGGTGGAGGACGCTGCCCAGCCCCTGCTTGATCCCCGACCGGAACCAGCCTCCGCGTGAGGCGAGCACCGCTCCGTCGAGGACGACGACGGCCAGCACGGCGAGGCCGAGCCCGTACACCCACCGGCTGAGCGGGAGCGGCTGGACCCGCGGACCGAAGCCGCCGCGGCGCGTGACCTCAACCACCGCCGCGAGGGTGGCGAGGAGAAGGACCAGCTCCAGGAGGGTCAGAAGGTACTCGCCGCTCACCAGCAGGAAGATGCCGATCGAGACCGCCACCGCCGCCGCCGTGACCGCGGACGTCACCGCGCCCCGGAGCAGCACCGCGGCCGCGCAGCTCAGGATCACGAGCACCCCCGCCACGTAGAAGCCGGCAGCGCTCATGAGCGGCCGCGACCGAGGGGCTCGGAAGGGAGCTGAAGGGCGGGACGGCTGCTTGACCGGGACATCGCCGCGAGATTGTACCGGTGGGGGGCAGCCCCCCCATGCTTCAGACGGAATCGTCCTCGTCGAGGCCCCGCAGAGGCGGGGGTGTCCAACGCTGTTCGGGAGCGACCACCCGCTCCAGGAAGAGGATCAGGCTGAGCCCCAGGAGGCCGATGATCAGCCCGATGAGGGTCACGACATCGAGATAGAGCGGGATCAGGGGAACCTTGATCGAGAGATCCCAGACACTGGCGGGCCTGCCGGTGGCGACCACCACGTTCCGCTCGCCGACCAGGCCGACCACCACCAGCGCCGCTCCCACCCCGGGGAGGTGGAAGAGCGCGTTCCGGTGGCGCACCGCGAACCAGAAGCAGTACGCGGAGACGGTGCAGGCAGCCAGCACCGCGATCGACGCGAGGGCGATCTGATACCACTGAGGCCTCACCGTCCCGCCTCCTCCACGACCCCGCCGCCGACCACCTCGTCGACCCGATAGAGGACGGCCGCCTGCCCGGGGGACACCTGGGCTGCGGGCTCGACGAAGTTCACCTCCACCGTACGGGACGAGGCCGCGACCACCCTTGCCGCGTGCGGCCGCCCGTGAGCCCTCAGCTGGACGAGGACCGCGGAGCCCGCGTCCGGGGGGGCCCCGCTCACCCAGCGGCAGTCGCCGGCGCGCAGCCCGGAGCGCCGGAGCGCCTCGGCGGGTCCCACCACCACCCGGTTGAACGCCGGGTCGAGTTCGAGAACGTAGAGAGGGGTGGCGTCGGGCCGGCCGGGGCGGATGTCCAGCCGGCTTCGCTGCCCCACCGTATAGAAGGGAAGGCCGCGATGCTCGCCGAGGAGGTGCCCCTCCCGGTCGATGATCGGGCCCGGACGGAACCGCCCGGCGAGCCGCCGGCTCAACTCCGCGGCGAGGTCGCCGTCGACGAAGCAGAGCTCCTGGGAGTCCGGCTTGGCCGCCGAGACCAGCTCCAGCTGCGCGGCCTCGGCACGGACGTCCGACTTGCTCTCCACCCCACCGAGCGGGAAGAGTGCGGCACCGAGCTGCGCCTGGTCGAGACGGTGGAGGGTATAAGCCTGATCCTTGCCGACCTCCCTCGCCCGGTGGAGCGTCCAGGTCTCCCCGCGCCGGCCGATCCGGGCGTAGTGCCCGGTGGCGACGTGGGTCGCGCCGATAGCACGGGCCCGGGAGAGGAGGACGCCGAACTTGACCCGCTGATTGCACCGGACGCAGGGGTTGGGGGTCCGGCCGGCTGCGTAATCGTCCTCGAAGCCGGCCACGACCTCGGCGGTGAACTCACGCTCGAGGTTCCAGGTCAGGTGGCGGATGCCGAGGCGGTTGGCCACCCGGCGGGCGTCCTCGACCGCGTCGATGGAGCAGCAGCCCCGGTCGCGAACCTGCCCGCGATCGCCCGGCCACATCGCCAGGGTGATGCCGAGGGTCTCGACGCCGCGAGCCACGCAGCGGGCGGCGGCCACGCTGCTGTCGACACCGCCCGACATGGCGACGGCGACCACGGCGCCCCGGGGCAGCAGGGCGAAGGGGTCGGCGGGGACGAGCGCGGGAGCGGCCTCCAGGGTGGCGACGGTCATCCCTGAAAGCCTACGCGAGTTCGGGGCAGGGTTTCCGGCCGAGCCCCGCTCAGCCGCCGGCGACGGCCGGGACGATCGAGATGTCGTCGCCCGCGGCGACCGGGGTGTCCAACCCGCCGCCGAAACGGATGTCGGCGTCGTTGACATAGATGTTGATGAACTGGCGGAGCTTGCCCTCGCCGTCATAGAGGCGCTCCCGGAAACCGGGGTGGCGGGCCTCGAGATCGGCCAGGACCTCGGCGACGGTGCCGCCCTCGACCTCGACCTGGGAGCTGCCGGCGGTCAGGCGGCGCAGGGGACCGGGTACGCGAACGTTCACAGGCATGGGCCGGAGTATACGAGCGCCTTCCCCGGGCTCGCGGCGAGCCCGCCGCGCCGCGTCAGGGAGCGGGCGGAAGCTCCACCACGAGCGGGCTCCGATCGGCGCGGGCCGGGGCGCCCGCCACCAGGTCGTCGTAGCAGAGCTGGGACCACGACTCCATGCTCAGATAGTGGAGGCGCATCTCCTCCAGGGTCATGACCTCGCCCTCCAGCTTCTCGGTCTCCCGCACCTTCACCGGGCCCGATTCGGGCTCGACGAGGAAGACGAGGCCGAGATGAACCCTGCCCACCGGGGTGGAGTCCTCGTTGAGGAGCGCGACCAGGCTGGCGGTCGCCCGGGAGGGGCAGATGATCTCCTCGCCCCACTCGCGGATCAGCCCGCCCACGATCGGTTCGAAGCGCTCGCCATCGCCGGGGTTGACGTGGCCCCCGACCCCCAGCGAGTAGAGGTTGTGCAGGCGCCGCTCGGTGGAATGGCGGAGCCGCCGGGTCAGCAGGTAGGTGTCGTCCTCGGGGTGGTGGACGATGCAGTAGGGAATGACCTGCTGCTGGGAGGGGTCGTCCTCGACCATGTGCCGCGGCCGGTACTCGCTGGCGGCCCGGATGGTCCGGAGAACCCGCTCGAGCCCACGCGTGACCAACCCGTGCCAGACGGCACCGGGGAAGATCGTCGTGCGGGGGATGCAGAGGACGTCCTCCTCCGCATGGGTGTGCACGGCTCCGAGCGTGGCGGCAGGCGACGAGACGCTCATGCCCTCCTCCGTGACGTGGGCCTGCAGTGATCGCAACGGTACACCGTTCGCCTCCCCACGGATACCTGACAGCTCGGCCCCCTCACCGCTCACCCCGGACCGGGTTGCACAGCACGCCGATCCCCCCGATCTCTACCTCGACAACGTCGCCATCACGAAGGGGGCCCACCCCCGCCGGTGTCCCCGTGAAGACGGCGTCGCCGGCCTCCAGGGTCATGCAGCGNNCCGTTCAGCCGGGTGGTGATCTCGACGTCGGAGGGGTCCACGAGCGTGACCCGCGGACCGAGGGCGCAGAAGGTGTCGAACCCCTTGGCCCGTGTCCACTGCTCCTCGGCCGCCTGCATCTCCCGGGCGGTCACATCATTGCCACACGTGTAGCCCCGGACCGCCTCCAGCGCGGCCTCGGGCGAAGCGTGCCGCAGGGGGTGCCCGATGATGGCGACCAATTCGCCCTCGAAGTCGATCCGTGAGAGCGCCGCGGGCAACTTGGGCAGGACGATGGCGTCGCCATCCCCGATCACCGCCGACGGCGGCTTGAGGAAGAGGAGCGGTTCCGGGGTCAGGGTGTGGCCGAGCTCGTCTGCGTGCTCGCGGTAGTTCCGCCCCACGCAAACGATCTTGCCGGGTCGCTCGAACCCACCCATCCGCCAGCCACCCTCCGTGACCTGCCGCGCAAGGGAGGATTGTTCCATCTGGACGGCCTCGGACGGAGCGGCGGAAGTCGCGATGCCCGACCATTGACGGATGTCCGAGCCACCGCCGCCCCCCATGGCCAGGACCGCGCTCGCCTCGCGCACCGGCCGGCACCGCGGCCGTGCCTGAGCTGCCCGAGGTCCAGGCGCTGGCCGAGATCCTCGACCGCCGTCTGCGCGGCCGCCGGATCCAGGGACTGACGGTCGCCTCGATCGCCGCGCTCAAGACCTATGAGCCGCCGGTCGCCGCCCTGGCCGGCCGCGAGGTGACCGGAGTGTGCCGCCACGGGAAGTTCCTGGACGTCGAGGCGGAGGACGCCGCCGGAGGCCCAGCTCTGCACCTGATCGCCCACCTCGGCCGAGCCGGGTGGGTCCGCTGGCGGGAGCGGGCCTCCGACGCCCGGCTGGTCCAGCGCGGACCGCTCGCGGCCCGCCTCCGCTTCGAGGACGGCGCCGCCCTCGACATCACCGAGATGGGCACCGAGAAGCGGGTGGCACTCCACGTGGCGCGGTACCCGGCCGACGTGGCCGGGGTGGGCCGGCTGGGGGTGGATGCGCTGGACGAGCGCTTGGACCTGGAGCGGCTGCGCGAGCTGTTGCGGGCACGGCCGGGCACGGTGAAGGCGGCCCTCAGTGACCAGGGTCTCATCGCCGGGGTGGGCAACGCCTACTCCGACGAGATCCTCCACGCCGCCCGCCTCTCCCCCTTCGCCCGGGGCGACCGTCTCGACGATGCCGCACTGGCCCGGCTGCTGACGGCGCTGCGGGAGACGCTCGGCTCCGCTCTGGAGCAGGC
>PLOF01000042.1 GCA_003142035.1 Candidatus Dormiibacterota bacterium | reverse complement strand
CGATCTGCCACCAGGCGCGAGTAGATCTCCTGGATGCCAGGGTCGACCAATTCCGCGGGCAGGGTGAACGACGTCATCCTGGGGGTCACTACATGCGCGAATGGACGCGATTCGGCCTGTTGCCGGGCATCGACGCGATGTCGGATGGGCCCGCATTGCATAGCGATGATCGGGTCGTGCCCGTCCTTACGGGTGGGTGTCGCCGTGAGCCCGGTCACATAGCGCGCCCGGGCCTCCCGGAGCACTCGCTCGAAGCTCACCGCCGGGACGTGGTGGCACTCGTCGACGAGAACGTACCCGTAATCGGCGACGAGATCCTTGACCTCGCCGCGAGGGCTCAGGCTTTGCAGCATGCCGATGTCGATCGTGCCCCTGCTCTTGTTGCGGCCACCTCCGAACTGACCGATCGAGCGTGGCGGGATGTCGAGGAACGTCGCCAGCCGCTCCCGCCACTGATCGGCTAGCTGTTGCCGGTGGACTAGCACCAGGGTGTTGACGCCGCGGCGGGCAATGAGCCAGGCACCGATGACCGTCTTCCCAAAGGCAGTAGGTGCGGCCAGCACGCCGAAGTCGTGGGCGGCAACCGCGTCCGCCGCCTCTTGCTGGACTGGGGTGAGCTCGCCATGGAACGTCAAGGACACGGGCACGCCGGATTGGCGCTGGTCGCGCACATCAGCCCGGATGCCGTGGCGCTCCAGCAGACGTTGGACCTCATCGAGCGTACCTCGAGGCAGGGCCAGATGGGCGGGGAAGTCCTCGGAGCAGTCGATCATCCGAGGTTTGTTGCCCGTCCACAGACGCATCGCCTGGGCCCGGTAGAACTCGGGATTGGGGAACGCTGCCAGGCGCCGCAGCCGGCTGACGAGTGCCGGAGGAAGATCGACCGTGGCGATGAACACCCGGTTAGCAATGACCACCTCAACCGCAGCGGGCAGCGGTCCGGCGATCCGCGCCTCGACTCGTCGCCGGGACGGCGTCAGGTTCCAGGGGCGATCGGCCTCCTCATCGGTTTCGAACCACGAGGCGTCGACCCCCAGAATCGTCCCGGCGCGGGCGGCCTCGCGCACAATGCGTTCGCAATCCGCAGCCGGGAGCCGGCTTACCGTGGCCAGGTATCGCCACTGGTCGGCGAAGGGCTGGAAGTCGCGATCCAGGAAGACGGAGTTGTCCTCCCGCCGGGCCAGCCGTTGCAATGGCAGCGCGATCAGGTTGCCGAATCCGCCCTTGGGCATCGTGTCCTGGCTGGGGAACAGCCGGTCGTAGGAGGCGAGACCTATCTGGTGGCGGTGGTCGATCGCCTGGGTCAGCACGGTGCACCCGAGGTTGCGCGCGATCGCGGCGGCCACCGGGCGGTCGAAGAAGATCCAGATGTGGCCGCCTCGTCCCGATCGCGACCGTTCCACGGCGGCGGGCACGCCGAGTGTGTCGCAGGCGCGCCAGACGGCGGCGATGTCGTCTTGCCACGACGACTTGTCGAAGTCGATAGCAAGTAACCAGCAGGTCTCGTCGTCCAGGAGGGGATAGATGCCGATGACCTGCTGGCCGAGGAGGTGGCTCCGAACTGCCTCGTCATCCAGGGGCAGGAGCACTTCTGAGTCTGGCCGCTGGCCCCGCTCCCGCCTCGCGCCGGGTCGGAGGACGGGGGAGTAACCGCTTCGTCCGTCACGCGCCTCCCACCGATCGGCGTAGACGTCCTCTCGGCCTCGGAAGAGCCGGCGGAAGAGGGCGATTTTGTCTCCGTTGGAAGAGTGGGCGTCGACTTTGACATCGCGGATGGCGGTCCCAGCCGGTGACTTCAGCAAAGTTGGCGTCGGCTCCGCCACTCTCGCAACCATTGCCTGGAGGCGGGCGTTCTCTTGGCGTAGCTGGTCGATGGTGGACAGGGCCGACTGAAGCTGGGCCTTGAGGTCGTCGCTCGCCGCGGCATGGCCATCGGCCTCGTCGCTTAACCGCATCGGACGCACCGAATCCCGATTGACGAACCAACGTTCGCCTTGAGGGCCATGGTATCAGGGTCGTCGGGAAGCCGGAGGGGGCGCGGACGATCAGCGAAGGGGAATACCCGGCTGAGGTGGTCAGCGCACGTCTCAGCCAGTCTCGGTATTGCGATATTACGATACCTTGACATGAAAGTACCCATAAGGTAGCATCACTACTATGGCTAGGACCCTACGGCTCGAAGTGGACCAGGAGGATCTCCTGCGGGAGATGGCTCGCATCGACGGCATCCCTGTCAGCGACGAGATCCGGGAGGCCATCGGGGCCCACATTGAGCGTCGGCGCAAGGACGCCGACTTTCAGGCGAGGCTCCGCGCCTCTCTTGAGCGCCACCGCGAACTGCTCGACACCCTGGCAGATCGCTGACCGGCCCGCCGGAGTGTCAGCCCATTGGCAGTACCTCGAACTCGGCGACTTCCTGCTTATCGCCGAGGCCGTAACGGGGATCCCGGCCGAGGTGCTCGGGAGCTCCGAGCGGGTCGTCTCCCAGGCTGATTCCGCCCTGCACGTCCCCGGCTCCGGCTTCGGAGACTTCGAGGCTTACCCGGGTTCAGCTGTTGCTGCTAGGGGGCGCGGTGGGCACATGTGCGCTCCGGCCGATCTGCAGTGTGGGGAGTGTCCGCTCCGTCACTACGCGTGGTTGGTCAGCCATGCCGTGACGGCGGCTGCGACGTCCGGGTCCAAGTAGCTATCCGGCGCGTTGTACCTGGGCATGACGTCAGCCTGCTCGAGCTCGGAGCGCGGCCCTGGCTCATGCTTGAGGACGTGGTTCGCGTTGTCGGGGAAGAGGAACGTGATGTCCGCCCGGCCCGCCGCCGCGCGCTGTAGTAGCTCACCGTCCGCTTGCCAGTCCACCTGGAGGTCCTTCTTGCCGATGATGACGAGGACGGGGACCGCCGTCCGAGCCAGCAGGGTGGCCGCGTCCGCGATCCAGAGCTCCCGTGCGAAGGGCAGGTTGGCCGGCGTCTCCAGCGCCTTCAGGAGGAGCCTGACGCCCTCGGGGAGGGCAGGATCCGGGTCGATGGGCTCGCCGGCGAGGAACCGGGCGATGGCCGCGTCGTAGAGGGCGAGAAGCGCCTCACCGTTCGGGATCGCCGCAGCCTGAGCCGCGAGCTGGGAGCGCGCGACGACGCCCACGGCGCGGCCGGGCGGCCCGGTGAGGATCAGCCCGGCCAAGGGAAGGTCTGGGTTCTCCAGCTGGTAGTTGAGAGCATGCAGGGTGCCCTCGCTGTTGCCTAGCGCGAAGATCCGGTCGTCCCGAACCCAGCCCTCGGCTGCGAGCGTGCGAACAGCGCCGGCCAGCTCGTCGACGTGGCTCTGCATCGTTATCTTGCCGATCAGCTGGGGGATGGTCTCGAGAACGTGGGGTCCCGAGGCGCGCTTGTCGTAGCGCAGGGATGCGATGCCGGCTCGTCCCAGCATCTCCGCCAGCAGGCGTCCGCTGCCATTGGGCCCGGGGAGCAGAGGCGAGTCCCAATCCCGGTCCGTGGGGCCGCTCCCAGCCACCAGCACGACGCCGGGGAAAGGACCGGGACCAGACGGCCGCACCACCGTCCCGTAGACGGTGGTTGTGCCCAAGGGCCAGCTCACCTCCAAGCTCTCGCCGAACGAGTCAGGAGCGGTCATCGTTCACGTCCTCCATGAGTGATGTGCGCGGTTGGGCTCACCGGTCGGATCTCCGTGACCCCGCCAATCTGGTGGCGACAGCGAGTAGCAGGGCTGTGGCAGCGGCGGTGACGGCGACGGCGCGCCACGGAACGCCACCGCCGCCGGGCAGAAGATCCTGAATTCCCGAGGCGAGTGCGGTCGGTGCCCAGGGCGCGACCGCCGTGATGGAGTCGAGCAAGGCGAGCACAAGCAGCGTCGCCAGGCTCCAGCCGGCCACGGCCAGCACGCTCCTGACGAGGGTCGCCCAGGTGGTCACCACCACTACGCTGAAGACCAACCAGAGTGCCTCTAGACCGCACCCTGCTGCCAGCCGGGCGGGTGACAGGTACCCGATGAGGACGCGGGTCTCGTACCAGGCCGCGGCCGAGCCGAGCACCAGCCCGACCACGCTGGCCACAGCCACAGCGGTAGCGCGGGGGAGGATCAGCAGTGACGGACACCGGATCCGGGTGCGATAGAAGGAGGCGAGGGCGGGGCGGGCGTCGAGGGCGACGCTCGCCGCCGCGACGATCACGACGACGAGGATTCCGAGCTGCGCGGCGTTCTGTGAGAAGCCCTTGAGCGCCTGGGCTGGGGTCGCCGGAGGGATCACGATCTTGATCCCGTTCGTCTCCCCGTTGACCAGCTGGGGCAGGTAGTAGGTGAGGACCGGCTCACCGAAGCCCAGGACCAGGAAGACGCCGAGGAGAGCCACCAGGCGCCGCGTCCGCCAGAGTCGGGCGATCTCCAGGCGCCACACGGTCATCAGGACCGGCCCTCATCTCGAGGAGCGGCCGTGAGGGCCAGGAAGGCCTCGTCGAGGCTTGGGCGGACCGGTGAGAGGGCGACCACGCGAGCGCCGGCATCGGCGAGCAACCTGGACAGATGGCTCTCGACCTGATCGGCCGTCGGGGCATGGAGCTCGATCCTCCCGGGCGCGGTCTCCTTCACCTGGGAGACCCAGGGGGCCGCGGAGAGCATAGCCAGCACGGTGGTCGCCGGTGGACGCACCTCGACGAGCCAGCGGTCTCCTCTCACCGAGGCCAGCAGATCGGCAGTCCTGCCCTGGAAGAGCAGCCGCCCGCCCACCAGAACACCGATGTCGGTGCAGAGTTCCTCGACCCCAGAGAGGTCGTGGCTGGAGACGATCACCGTGGTCTGGCCGGCGAGCGAGGCCAGCAGGTCCAGGATGTCCGCCCGCCCCAGCGGGTCGAGGGATGCAACGGGCTCGTCCAGGAGGAGGATCTGGGGCTGAGCCACCAGAGCGGCGCCCAGGTTGAGACGGGTGGTCATGCCTCGAGAGAAGCCTCCGACGCGGCGATGCGCCGATTTGCCAAGGCCCACGAGATCGAGCACCGTCGCCACGGCCTCACGGGTCGACTCCTGCCCCAGCAGGCTGAGTGAGAGGTCGATCACCTCGGTCGCCGTCAGCCACGGCTCGAACTCGGCGACATCGGGGCAGTACCCGATCGCCGCCCGTTGAGCGGCCAGGTGCACCTCCCCGGAGGTCGGGAGGCGGAGCCCGGCCAGGATCTCGAGGAGTGTGGTCTTGCCAGCCCCGTTGGGGCCGATGAGCCCGTACAGCGCACCGGTGGGCACCTCGAGGTTGACCCTGGTGAGCGCCTGCGCCGAGCCGTACGCCTTGCTCAGCCCAACGGTGACGACGGAGGCGCTCAGTGCGATCTCCCCATTGTTAGGTACACCATCCCCGCCCAGGGGCACACCACCAAGCACAGCAGCGCCCAGGCCCAGCGGGGGAGGTAATAGACCTGATCGGTCCGGGCGATGTCCTCGAGGCAGTAGATGTCGAAGCCGACCACCACCACGAGGAGCGGGATCAGGGCGGCCAGCATGGTGCCCTGAGCGACCATTACCATGATCGGTAACGCTACCATATATGGTAGGAGTTGGTAAGATTGGGTGATGGCCAAGGCCGACCTGCTCCTCCACCCGATCCGGCTCCGGATCATCCAGGCGTTCCTGGGTGATCGGGCGCTCACCACCAGCCAGCTCGCCGCGGAACTGCCCGACGTGCCTCCTGGCAGCCTGTACCGCCACGTCGGTCTGCTGGTGAGCGCCGGCGTGCTCGGCATCGCCGCGGAACACCGGGTCCGCGGCGCCGTGGAGCGCACGTACATCCTCCGGGTGGCCGCCGCCCAGGCTGACGCGGCCATGACCACCGAGGAACACCGGCGAGCGTTCATGGCCTTCGTCGCGGGACTGCTCGGCGATTTCGACCGCTACCTCGCTCTGGGTGAACCCGACCCGGCGCGCGACGGCGTGGGCTACCGCATGGGCGCGTTGTGGCTCTCCGACGCGGAGCTCGCCGAGTTCCTCCATGACTTGGCTCCGGTGGTGCAGCCCCGCATGGCGAACGCTCCCGGCCCGGGGCGGCGACGGCGCATCGTGGCGGGGGTGTTAATGCCTACCACCCCGGCGGAAAAGGGGCGTGGTGGACGGCGACGCGAGAGCGGGGCGGCGGGCGGAAGACGGCGATCTCCCAGCCACCGCGGAGCGTGAGCTTCAGGGCTTTGGTCTCATGGGCAGGGGGAGCGGAGGGGAGGGGTTCGAGGGCGGTGGCCCGCGTGGAAGGGTTTGTCGGAAGTAAGAGCGACCAATACCCGCTGCAGGAC
>PLOF01000066.1 GCA_003142035.1 Candidatus Dormiibacterota bacterium | reverse complement strand
GCGGCGATCGAGATCCCCGCCGCAGGGCCGGCCAGCCGCCACCCGATCAGCGCCCCGGAGGCGACGCCCACCAGCGCCCAGCCGACCATGACCGCGCGGGCCGCGGCGATCGAGCCGCCCAGCAGCGCCCAGCCAGGCTCGGTGAGGAGGAGAAAGGCGGGTGGCTGAGAGTCGTATACGGAGGTGTACAGGGGATGGCCGGCCTGCATCGCCCGGAGGGAGAGCCAGTAGGTCCCCTCATCCAGGTTGAGCGAGCCGGCGCTCAGATAGTGCAGCCGGGTCACCAGCGTGATCACGAGGATGACGGCGACGCACAGCCCTCCGACCAGGCGCATCGCCGAGGGCCATCGAACCGGCTTGCTCAGAGGGCCCTCACCCAAGGCTCCGTCCCGGCGGTGCGTCGGTCTCCCGAGTGCTCACGGACCAGAGGATACGGGTCTCCGCCCGCGTGCCCTCAGCTGAGCCGGACCGCGTCGCCGACCCGGACCAGGTCGAGGAGGCGGGCATCTCGCTCCATCCCGGGGCGGATGCGCAGAAGGAGGTCGTCCCCATCCACCGCCATCTCCGAGCCCAGCTCCGCCGCCAGGTAGGCCGCGATCCGGGGCTCAACCCCACCCAGCGCAGTCAGTCGGGGGACGTCCATGGGGAGCCGAAGTGCCGCGGCCAGAGCTCCCATGCGCTGGTTCCAAATCCCCGCCGGTACGCGGGGCAGGGGCGCACCCAGCCGGCCCGCGAGCAGCGCCGTGAGCGCATACACGCGCGCCTGCAGGGGCGTGGCGATCCCTTCCCAGAGGGCGCGCTCGTGGGCGATCCCGTCCAGGACGTCGCGGGCACGCTCGAGGACGTCGTCCGGTGGGATGGCGACCCAGGCTCGATCCCTCACCCGCCGGCTGGCCCAGCCATCGCAGCTCACCGCCCTCCCCGGGGCGCAGCTCGCCGCGTCGAGACAGGTCGCCAGTCGGGAGCCGGGCTCGACCCCCTCGCCCGGCAGGCAGCCCGTCTCCTCGTCCCATGTGCGCGTCGCCTTGACCACCCGATGGCCGCGGATGGCCGCCACCGGTAGGGTCAGGTCCTGCAAGCCCAGTTCGAGGGTGGCGCCGACCGTCCCGTCGCCGCGGTCGGCAGGAGGGTAGACGGCGCCTCCCAGGGTGTCCGCCGCGATGCGGCAGAAGCCGAGCCCCCACCGCTCCCGGTCCCGCCGGTTGCGCGCGGTCGCGAAGGTCCCGGTCCCGGCGGCGCCCGGCCAGACCACGTGAAACGCCTCGCCGTCCTGAATCAGGGTCACGGAAGTGGTCCGGGTGTGGCGCTCCGCGTTGACCGCGAGCTGCACCAGGGCGAGGGCGGCGACCTCGGGAGCGCGGACGGGGAAGGCGGGGCGTCCGTCGACGTGGACCTCGAGAGCGGTCCGCGTGCCGATGCCGGCCACCGCGAGGTCGATGACATCGTGCGACGTCCCCAGCGTGGTCACCCGGCGGCCGGCGACCAGCCGGAGAGACGCCGCGAGCATGGAGATCCTCAACCGCTGGGGGCCCTCGAGGACGTCGGCGGTCGCCTCCATGGCAGCGAGCAGCCCGTCGAGGAGGGCCGCCGCCGCGGGGTCGGCGGGCACGACCGTGACGGCCAGGCTTGTCTGACGGAGGGAGAAGAGGACCGTTCCCGGCCCGGCACCGCTCCATTCCGGGGTGGCGACGATGATCTCGCCGTCGCGGTCGAGGAGCGCGGCGGGGAGGGGCAGCTCGCGGAGCTCGGTGATGGTCAGATTCATGACCGCGGAGCGCCCGGGTGGGACGCCGGCTCCGTTCCGCTGACCGCCAGCCGGTAGCGGCGATTGCCGTGACTGACCACGGCGGCGGGGGAACCGTGGCGTGCCAGCCAGTCCCCGAAGCGGCGCACCGCCCGGGTGGCGGTGTCGGAATGGAAAGTGACGATCTCGGGGTGGCGGAGGACCAGCCGAACCGCCTCGCGATGGTGGCACTGATCCTGGCTCGGGACGTGGACCACGAAGCTGCCGTCCTCCACCCGGAGGTCGGCGACGGGATGGTCCAGCATGCGATCGACACGCTCCATCAGCGAGGCATCTCCGTCGCGCTTGTCGTGGAGCCAGGCCCGGGGATGAGCACGGTTGATCGCGCTGCGCACACGGAAGGAGTCGGCGTTCGCCGTGTAGACGATGACCAGGCAGTCGGAGGCGTCACGGGCGAGCACGCAGAGGGCGTCGCTGCTGCTCGCGGATTGGTCCGGCGCCATGGTCAGATCCCAGTCCACGATCGAGATCACGGGCTGAGTGGCCGGCCCTCCCTCCCGCAGAGCGGCGATCGCGCGGCTGGCGCTGCGAAATGTCAGGGGATGGAAGCCCCGGGATTCGAAGTGGCGACGCAGCTCGTCCAGCTTCGCCATGTCGTCCTCGAGCAGCAGTACCTCGGCGTTCGCCTTCACTGCAGCGACACCCACCCGGTCACGGAATCGCGCCGCGGACGCACCCTCACCGCACTCCCCGAGAGAGCTCGAGCCGCAGAGGTGAAGGCAGCCAGGGGGAGGTTGAATCCCGCCGGGTGTGCGGAGACCAGCGCCTGCAAGCTTGCGCTGCGGGCGAGCCGCCCGCCTGGGAGCTCGACGCCGGCACCCGTCGCCAGTCGCATTCCACCGACCTCTGCGTCGAGGGCCCGGCTGGCCGCATCCGCCAGCTCCGAGAAGCCCGAGAAGCTGCGGGCGTGTGCTGGCAGCCCGCACGGCGGTGGCCCGAGCCAGAGCACGAGAACCGGGTGGCGGACCGGGACCGCCTCGACGCCGGGCGGCAAATCGGCGACATCCCCGACGAGCATCCAGGGCCAGGGCTGGCACGATTCCACGGCGGTGAGCGACTCATCCGGCCGCGCATCCTTGACCACGACCCGCGCACGCTCCAACCGCTCGCGGAGTCCTACTGCCAGCTCGCCGTCCCGCGAGAGGACCACCAGGGTGCGGTCGCGCTCCGGCGCCAGGGCTCCCAGGGTCACGTTCCCGGCTTGCACCGCACCACTTTCCTCTGCCCCGTCCCGTCCACTGCCCGCCACTCGAGTGCATCGCGTCCGCGCCGATTGCGGGCCGAGATGATAGGGGATGCAGTTACCCTGCGGCGTTCTGTACTATCCGACTTCCTCAGTTGCGAGGGAGGGATGGTTTGAACCGGCGCCGGGTGTTTGCGGCAGTCTTTTTCAGCGTGGTCATCATCGCCATTCTCGGCGTCATTGTCGGCGCCGAGATCGAGAGCGCTGGCCAGACCATCAGCGTGCTGCGTCTGCGAACCGCCGTGCAGCGCGGCGACGTCTACTCCACCGCGGACGTCGATGTGGTTCCACTCAGGATCGCTCCGGGCGATCTCAACTACGCGACGCCGGGGTCAGTGGCCGCGGGAGCCCGCTTTGCGCTGCCCCTGCAGCCGGGCGACCTGCTTAGTCCCGACGAGCTCGAGGCTCCCGGGGCGGCGACGGAGATCACCCTGTCCGTCATCAATCCGCCGCCTGTCCAGTCCGGGCAGTCGATCGACATCTTCGCGGCTGTCCAGGAGAGCCAAGTGCTCATCGGCCACGCGGTGCCTGTGGTCGACGTGAGCGGAGGCCAGTTCACCGTGCTGGTCAGCAGTCAGGAGGAGCTGGCCTGGGTCGAGGTCGCCGCCTCCAGCGCACCGCTCCACGTCGTGGTTTCGGTCGCGGCCGGTCCGACGGGCCTCCCGCCCGCCAACGTACAGGATGCAATCTGCGAGCTCGCCCCGGGTGACTGTGCCGGACTGGCCAGCCCGCTGCCGGCGACTGCCCCCGCGTCATCCGGGTCGCCGACCCCGACACCGACTCCGTCACCGTGAGCCTCCTCATCGGCGTCTGCACCACCAGGGCGGGACAGACGTCGACATACTGGGCGACGTCGCTCGCCTGGAGCCTTGCCGAGCAACGCAGCGTGACCCTCGTCGACTGCGACATGGAGGGGGGCACGATCGCCGACCTCCTCTACCTCAGCATCGCCGATCGCAGCATCGGCAACTGCTTCGGCGACCGGCCTGCCCGCGCCGTCGACGTCGAGGAGCAGGCGGTGGCTGTCCCGCAGCGTCCCAAACTCCGCGTGGTTCCCGGGCTCCGCAGCAGCTATGGCTATGAGATCTCGGACTGCCTGCGCCGGGTCGGCCCGGCCATCGCCGCCCTGAACAGCGACGTGGTCATCGCCGACCTCGGCCACCCCCTCGCGCATCCCGGTCTGCGCTCGCCGCGCACGAGTGCCGAGGCGATCTCCTCGATCTTCCACCGGGTCTTTATCGTGATCCGTGACGAGCCGGCCCTGGTTGCCCGCAGCATCAATGTGCTCCGCACCGCCCGGCTCTCCCACGGTGAGATCGTGATCTGCCGCCAGCGCTCGCGGGCCCACCAGCGCAGCATCATCGACACCCTCGCACGCGAGCTCCCCGAGCTGCCCGTGCGCGATGTGTGGCGCTGGGACGAGGGGGCGGCAACCCGGATGGGGGACAGCGGTGTCCCGTTGACCCTGCCGGGCATTGCACCGGAGCTGCAGCTGTGAGCGCGGCGGCCATCCCCCGCCCGGACGGTCATGGGGCATCCGCAGAGGCGGTCGTGGTCCGCGAGTGGCCGATCATCTCCCCCGAGGACCGGGAGATCGCTCAGATCCTCGCCGCCAAGGTCGCTCAGATGCGTGGCGGGGAACCTCCATCGGTGCTGCACGAGGAGAGGCTGGAGGAGGACATCGAAACCGTTGTCCGGCGGGCTGTCGAGGCACCCCAGGCAAGCGGGCTGCCGCTGCCCGTCGTCTCAGGGCTGGCAGGAGATCCCCAGTACCGGGCGGTGACCGTCTGCAACGCCATGATGCTGGCCTCGCACCTGTGGCCGCTCTCACTTCTCGTCTACGGCGCCGATCTCGAGAACATCGCCTGCCTCGGTCACGACCACTGGATGGTCTCCACTGTCGGCCGCAAGGCGGTGCTCAAGGGCAACTCTCCCTTCGAGAGCGACGACGACGTCATCGAGTACTTCCGCCGGGTGCTCCGGCTCCGCGGTGTCACCGGGGATCAGACCCTCACCGACGCGATGCCGATTGCCGAGGCCAACATCGGCTCTGTCATTCGAGTCGTGGTCGCCAAGCGCCCGGCCGTATCGGGAGTGTCCAACGTCAAGGCGTCGGTCCGGATCCCGGCTCGGACGAGGGTGCGCGACCTCTCCGATTACGTCCAGCAGCAGGCCATGCCCCAGCCGATAGCGGTCTTCCTCGAGGCGCTGGTCCACGCTCGGGCCAACATCCTGATCGCCGGCGGGACGGGGACGGGCAAGACCACTCTGATGCGCGTCCTCTGTGGCCTGGCATCGCCCGCCGATCACATCGTGGTGGTGGAGGATGGTGCCGAGCTGCACCTCGACCAGGACCGCGGCGACGGCGAGCCGTGGCACGGTCTGACGACCGCGGTCTCCACCATCCCCTCGATCCGCGCCGACACCGAGACGCGGCAGCTGACGATGTTCGGCCTGGTCCGCCACGCCCTGCGTTTCCAGCCTGACCGTCTGGTCCTCGGCGAATCGCGGGGGGAGGAGATGGCGGCGGTCTGCAAGGCGCTGATGACCGGTCACGACGGCTCGATGACCACCATTCACGCAGAGGATGCGGAGCTCGCCCTCGATCAGGCGGTCCAGTACGTGATGGAGAATCCGCGCTTTGCCGGCAACGAGAAGATGGCGCGGCGGATCGTCGAGCAGGCAATCCACGTCGTCGTCCATCTCGCCAACCAGGACGGCCGCCGCCGTGTCACCGGCATCCTCGCCGTGGAGCGGGGTGGCAACCACAAATGGATCTACCGCCAGGCCGGCTTCGGCGGCTGGGAGAGGATGACCGACCTCATCGGTAACCTCTCCCGCTTGGCTCCGCGGCTGCGTCCCCACCTCTGGGGCGAGGAGGTGCCACCCCTGTGACCGCGCTCGCCGTGGTGGCCCAGCTGCCGGTCCTCCTGGTGGTGGGGGTCATCGTGGTGCTGGCCTCCGCCTGCGCGGCCTGCGCGGCCATCCTCGACGTGGATCTCGGGCGCCTAAGGCCCTCCCGGAGCCGGCGGATCGCGGTTCTCGAGCGGGAGAAGGACATCGCTGCCGGGTTGGCCTGGCCGTGGCAGCGCTGGGTCGTCCTGCGTCTGGCGTTCGCCGGGCTCGGGCTCGTCGTGGCGTGGGTCACCGGAGTGACCCTCCTGTGGGTCATCGGGCCGATCGCGGGAGTGGTGGGGTTTCGCTTCGCCCTCGCCGGTCGCGCGGCCAACCGTCGCCTGCGCATGGAGCGGGCGTTCCTCGGCCAGCTCCGCAACCTGCGCGACCGGATGGCGGTTTCCAACCAGTCATTGGACACCGCACTCCAGGAGCTGGGCCGCAACCCGGGTCCGGACCTCGGCTACGTGCTGGCCCCGCTCGCTCGGGGAGGCTCCACGATCGCCAACGTCGTCGAGATGGGCGCCCGGGCACGCTCCCCGATCGTCGAGCAGGTGGCCGCCGTGTTGATCTGGGCCCGCAGCCGGAGTTCCGACTTCCTGATCCAAACCATTGACACCGTCCTCATCCCGGTCGGCGAGGCTCAGCTCGCCATTCAGGAGGAGGGCATGGTGACGCTGGCGCAGCAACGCGCGGTCACCTTCGCGATGTCGGCACTCCTCGTTGTGATGCTCGCCATCGCCTTGGGAGTCGAAACGTTGCGCGCCTATTACCAGTCCTTTGCCGGCCAGGTCGTCCTGATCGTCGTGACCTGCCTCTTCGCCGGCCTGGTCGCGTTCCTCGGTTTCATCGTGCGCCCTCAGAGCTGGACCCGCTGGAACCTCCGGCGGCTGGCTGAGGAGCAGGATCGCCTCGGTGGCTGAGCTCGCCCCGGCGCTTCCGTTCGCGCTCATCGCGCTCCTGGCCGTCGGCGTCTGGGCACTGGGACTCCTCCGCCTCGACGTCTTCACGCCCGACGATGTCCGCGCCTGGCGGCGGCTGGCGTCGCTGCGCGGCTACGCGACACCCACCCGCCGGTTGGAGAGAGCGGCCGCGCGGGTGCCCTTCCTGCGCCGGCTCCAGGACGAGCTCGACCTGAACCGGCAGCTCGCCATCGCCGGCTGGTCCGAGAGCCCGCAGGGTTTCCTGCTGCGGGTGTTCTTCGCGGCTCTGCTGGCGGCCGCCCTCTTCCTGGGGCTGCTGGCCGTGGGCCTTCTCGAGAACGGGGTCTGGCCGCTGCCTCCGGCCGCGGCCCTGCTGGTCGCCGCGGCGGTCTTCGCGCTTCAGATCTCCTGGCTCAGGACGAGCGCGCGGACCCGTCAGGAGCAGTCAGACCAGGCTCTCGGAGACACGATGATGCTGGTCGCAATCATGACGGACGGGCGCGGACTGCAACTGGAGGATGCGGTGCGGATACTCTCGCGCTGCGTCGACCATCAGTCACTGCAGTCGATCGTCGACGGTCGGGGCTGGCAGCGACTGGTGCACCAGCCCCATTCGACCACCATCGAGCTCTACCGCCAGATATCCGCCGAGTTCGGGATACCCCTCTTCGATGTCGTCGCGGATGCCGCGGCGAATGCCAACGTCGGAATGAGCGAGCGCGAGACGTATACTCGGGTGGCCAGGGCCGTTTACCAGAACCGCCTGGCCGAGGCCCGCTTTCGCGCGGCACGCGCCAAGACGCTGGTCACCATCCCCGTCGCGATGATGCTCATCCCGCTGCTCATCCTCATCGGCGCGCCGGTGTTTGCGACCATCAGCGGCGGGCTCGGCCTTGGCTGAGCCCCGCCGGGCGGTTGCCGGCGTCATCGCCGGTCTAGCCATGGGCGCCGTGCTGCTGGGCGCTTCGGTGATCACCCTCGGCCCTCCAGATCTCGGCCTGGCTGGGCAGTTTCTGAGCGGCTCCTACCCGTCCACGCAATCCGCGGTAGCGTTGCTCTCTCTGGTCTGTTATGCGGTGGTGCTGGCCGCTGTCGCCGTGGCGGTGTTCAAGGGGCTACGGATGGCCGCAGGACGGAGGGGCACGAGCAGGGGCATCCGAGCCATCGCCCTGGTCCTCGCCGGTGCCGTCCTGCTCAGCCTGAGTGTCGTCAACCGGGTGGACACGGGAAGTGGGATCTGCTGCGGAGGGGGAGTGCAGCAGGTCAAGGAGGCGGCGTCGCTTGCTCGATGACCCGGATCAGAGTGGCTACGCCTTTCTGATCCTGCTCGACGACGCGGGGGACTCTCACGCCCTCGCGCAGCTGCTGACCCGGCTGCGCCACCCCGAAAGCCCGATTCCCTCAGTGTTCCTGGTCCCGCCCACCCGGGGTCTCGACTTCTTCTCCGAACCCGGGCGCCAGCGTGAACTCGACGCCTGGTGGTCGGCCGAGGTCCCCGGCGCGGCCCACCCCGTCTACCTGGTGATGGACGCCGAGGGGCTGGAGGGGTGGCTTCAGGGGGTCGACGGCACCTTCTACGTCGGTGTACGGGACGCCGCCCGGTTGTCCGCCTACGCAACCGAGCCCCGAGCCCGCCCCTTCACCTGGGCGGGCCCTCTGGATTTCGCCCTGGCGGTCATGCAGGACCACAGCGCGGCCCGGAGCGGTGGCCTGGACGTCTTCGATCAGGCGGATGCACTGCGAATGGCGGCTCTGGGCGGGCGCCTTGCGCTGCGACCCGAGGCAACCGAGGGCGCCGCGCGCGTACGGCCCGCCGCTGCCGACCTTCGTCCCAGCACTCTGCCGGTCGTGCCCTCCGCCGCCCGGCCCCCGACGAGATCTCTTGCGATGGCGCCGCCCGCGACCGCCTTCCCGAGCTCTCCCCCGGTCGCGCCGTCCGGACCCTCTGACCGGCGCTATTCACCGAGCGTCTCCGCCGGCAGGGCGGGCAGCGCTCCGCGCCAGCCGGGTGGTGGGGCGCTCTCCGCCGTCCTTCGATCCCGGAGGGCGTTTCACCCGCGCTCGGACGCCGACCTGGCGCAGCAGCTCGCAGGACGCGGTCCCACCATTGTGGTCATCGGGTCACGCAAGGGTGGGGTGGGAAAGACCAGCTTCGCTGCCGGGATCGCGATCGCCGCCGGCACCGTGCTGGACCGGATTGGCCACATGGCGTGCATCGTCGATGCAAACATCGCCAACCCCGACGCCTGGGGGCAGATGAATCTTCCCCCCGAGGCGGCCACGGTTCGCGACACGGTCGCGGCGCTGCTCAGTAGCCGCGACACGCCGCCCCCAGTCCATGCCACCACTCCGGCCCTGGCGTGCTACCCGGAGGTCCGTGACCCGATCGAATATTCGCGGACGGCGATCCGCCGCCTGGCGGAGCATCTCCGGCGCCGCTACACGCTCATCGTGATCGACATGTCCAACCGGCTTCCCGACCCCACGGCGGGGCCGGAGGCGGCGGTGGCCGCCTACTGGCTCGAGGTGGCCGACGCCCTCGTCCTACCCACCGCGTCGGCTCGGGCCGACTTCAACGGTGCCCTCGACTATCTCGACGTCGGCGGCCTGCCCCCGACCGTGGTTGCGTACATCGTCGCCACCTCACGGCGGCTGCGCGACAACCCGGCTACTCTCGAGTACGTCCGTGCCCTCCATCAGCGGGCACTGCGCGTGGTCGAGGTCCCGGACGACGCCAACGCGGTCCGCCTGGCGGGGATGGAAGGGGTGCCGGTCGAGCAGCTCTCCTCGCGTCTCCGGCTCGCCTATCGTGAGCTGACCGAGGTCATCGCAGCCATGCCGAGGCGAGTCCAGGCGTGACCCGGCGTCCCGGGACGGCCGGCAGGATCGACCGCGACCCGCAGCACCTTCCGGTGCCCATCGGCGACCTGCGTCCGCGCCGCCAGCCGCGCACCACCCCGGCTGCCTTGAGGCTCTGGCGGCGACGGGGTTCCGAGCTGGTCGCGGCGGCCGGGCTCCTCCTGGCGGCGGCCGCCGCGGTGGTCACCGTCACCCGACCCCCTCTCAGCGTCTACCTCGAGGACAACACCGTCCACGTCGCTGGGCTCACCCTCTCTCATCCGGTGAACAATGGCGGTCTCACCGATGGGCATCTCTACACCGGACCGGCCACGCTCCTGATCGTCGACCGGCCCGACGGCGCGCTGGTCGCCTCTGCCGTCACCTACCTGGAAGGGGAGAGGGTGACCGGAGTGTGCGATTTCGGCCCGCCGACCACAACCGAGGTGGCGGAGCGCTGCGTCCTCCAGATTGGGAGCACCTCGGTGACGTGCGAGGACGCACTCCGCTTCGAGGGGCAGGAGAACTGGCAGCGCAGGTGCAGTGACGGCCAGGTGCTCACGGTCACCGTGCTCGCCGGCGCCGAGGTGATACCGATGCCGTTTCCTCTCGGACGTTGACCCCGCGATCTTCAGGAGACCGGGACCCCGTCGACGCTCGTGAGGTCCGCCCGCCAGACCAGGCGGTTGTAGTCCTGCCACCATGGGTCGCAGGTGATCAGGGTCAGTTCCTGGCCGCTGGTGGGGACCAGCTGAGTGACATCGCCCGGTGTGAGGTCCCAGCGCTGCGTGATCGTGTACACATAGGTCTGGCAACTGCGGTCCTGGATCGTGACCGTCTTGCCCACCGCCAGCTGGTCGATGTACTGATAGTCGGGTTCACGGTGAAAGGCGATGATCACGTTGCCTTTTCCGCCCGGCGCCGGGCTGCCAGACCAGTGCACCATCGAACGGTCGTCGAGGTTGGTCCAGTTGCCGTCCACCGTCACCCCGACATATCCGTACTGAGGCAGGCCGGTGAACTCGACGAGAGCATAGGCGTCCGAATCACTTCCCCCGCCGCCGCAGGTGTTGACGGCCGTCCCGGTGGCCGTCCCGGTGGTCGCCGTGCCGACCGGCGCGGCGCTGCCCGATGCCGACCCGGCGAGCCAGCTGTTCACTGCATTGACATCGTTCTGTCCGCGCGCGGCCACCGCCTGCTGCACTTTTGCCTGCTGGAGCAGACCGTGCACGGTGATTCCGACCCCGGCCAGGACGAGCAGACAACCCGCCACCAGGGCCAGGCGCCGCCCCCGGAAACGCCACATCACGGCGCCACCGGGATCAACGAACCGCGGCGGAGACCATGGCAGCCATCTCGTCCGCAAGCTGGTCGAGGGTCACTGCCATCACGCCGCGGATCACGAGGCCGCGGACCTCGTCGACAAGGATCCCCAGCGGCAGGCGCTGGGCAACCGCGTCGTCGATCATGGTCTCCACGCGCGAAGACGAGCGCTGGAGGCGCAGCCGTGCCAGCTCCTTCAGCGAGCCGGCCATGGTGGCGAGGGACGGAGTGGCGTGCACGTCGTCGTCGCCATCCTCGAACAGCGCGAAGGGGTTGAACGGCTCGGCCTGAGCGGCCACCGGGCGAGCGTTGGTGGCTGCGAGCGGCGCTGCGGTGCGCGTGGGCTCAGCCCCGGCCTCAGCGCGCCAGAGAGGAGTGGACGACCAGTCGATGCCGACGCTGATCGGTGGCGCGAGCGTGATGGGAACAGCTGCCGGCTTCTCCTTCGCCTCGGCCGGCGGGTCCGGCTCGGGTGCCTTCGGAGCGGGGCTGGCCTCCGGAGCGGAGCCCGGCTTCATGACGGCCGGCGCGGTCGGCGGCTCGCGGCGGACCCAGATCGTCCCCCGCTTGGTCGCGGCGAGCGGATCCAGCAAACTCTCGGGACCGAGCTCCGGATGAGCCTCGGTGTAGGTGGCCACCTGGCGTCCGTCGAGGATGAGGGTGACCCCGCGGCCCATGGGCGTGTCCAGCTCGACGACGAATAGCCCATCACGGCTGCAGAGGTCGGCCAGCAGGCCCTTCCAGTCGGTCCACTCGAGCCGGAGGTTCTCGTAGCAGGGGGTGCCCCGATAAAGGGACGGCGCCACCGCCACGACGATGCGGTCCAGCTGGTACGCGCTCATGGTGGCGTCGGTCCACGTCGAGATGACCTGGAGCGCGGTCTGTCCCTCGAGCCTCTTGCCACCCTCGAAGGCGTACACCTCGAAGATGCTCGCCTCCTTGATCAGGATGACACCCACCGACCCGGAGCGCCTGCTCACCAGAGCGCCGTCGCCGATCACCGGCTCAAGTGCCTCGATGACGATCGCGGGCGCCGGGATCCCGTCAAAGAGAGCGGTGCCGCGGGGAAGGATCGGGATCAGATCGTGGGCCCCCGGGGTCCAATCGGCGAACTTGTCCGCCGCGGGGCCGGGCTCCACCTTGACTCCCTCGCGAGCCAACGTCTCTGGCAGGGGCCCGTCGGTGGCGGAATGGTTTTCGTCCATCGCAGACATCGTAGTCTGACCGTCCCGTTCTACCCCGGAGTTACGTTCCTGTCGCCAGAGCGCACGAGTTGAGCACGATCTTTCCGAGCTTGCCACCGGCCTGGAAGCGCGCGTAGGCGTCCGGGGCACTCTCCAGGGCAAAGACCTCGCCCACGATCACCCGGAGCTTCCCCGCCTCGAGGAGCGGCAGCAACTCGGCCTCGACCCGCCGTGCGGTGAGGGCCTTCTCCTCGAGAGAACGGCTGCGGAGGGTCGAGCCCATGACACGCACGCGCCGGCCCATCAGGGTGAGGAGGTCCAGGGCGACGCGGGTGCCTCCGCCGATCCCGATCACCGCGATCCGGCCTCCGGGAGCCATCGCCGGCAGGTTGGCCTCGAAGCCGGGCCCGCCCACCAGCTCGAGGACCACGTCGTAGGGGCCGTGGTCCCCCACCTCCGACGGATCCACGACCTCCGCGCCCAATTCCGCCACCGCGGGGCGGAGGGCGGGCTTTCGGACGCTGGCCACCACCCGGGCGCCGATCGCGATCCCGATCTGCACCGCCGCCGTGCCCACTCCACCGGCCGCGCCGGTGACCAGCAGGCGCTCCCCCTTATGGAGCTGGCACTGCGAGGCGAGGGCGTCATGCGCGGTGGTGAAGACCTCCGGGAACCCCCCGGCGGCAGGCCAGTCGAGCGCCGCCGGGACCGGCATCGCCAGGCTCTCGTCGATGACGGCCAGCTCGGCCTGGGCGCCGCCTCCGACCAGGGACATCACGCGGTCTCCCGGGTGGTAGCGGCTCGACCCCTCCCCGAGGGCCACCACCTCTCCCGCAAGCTCGATCCCCGGGATGTCGGCGGGCACGCCGGGCGGCGCCGGGTACAGCCCGCGCATCTGCATGATGTCGGCGCCGTTCAGCCCGGCGGCCGACACCCGCACCAGGAGTTGATCGGGGCCGGGCACCGGATCCGGCCGATCCTCGACTGAGATCCTCCCGCCGACGATGGTGACCGCGCGCACAGTGAAGGTCTACCGCATCGGCACCACGGTCCGCTCGATCGCCACCGCGCGCGGTGATGTCAACGACCTTGGTCTGCTCCTGCCCCTCGCCTCGGAGACCCCGACCTGCGGCACACGGGCAGGCCGCGGGGAAGCGGCACGGCCGGCACCGGTTGGCCACCGTTGCCGGCCGCTGTGACGCTCCGCTTTGGGGTGCGGTCGGTCAGCTCGCCACTGGCAGTGCCGTCCGGGAGATCTCCTCCGGTTCCTCGGTCGCCAGGTCCTCGTCGGGCCGGCGAGCCGTGAGGAGCTTGACCGATTCTGCCACCACCTCCGTGCTGAAGTGGCGCAGCCCATCGCTGCCGGTGTAGTCGCGCGTGCGCAGCTTGCCCTCGACGTAAACGCGCCGCCCCCGGGTGCAGTACAGCGCGCAGACCTCCGCGAGCCGGCCAAAGCAGATGACCGCGTGGTACTCGGTCTCCTCCTGCCGGTTCCCCTCGGAGTCACGCCAGATGCTGTTGGTGGCGAGACGCATTCGCGTCATCGGCTTGCCGCTCGATGGCAGGCTCTCCGCGTCCTTGGTCAGATTGCCGATGAGGATCACCCGGTTGACCATGTCCGTCTCCTTGACTGATGGCTGACGCTAGCTGCCCCTTCCGCCGTGCGCGGCAGAGGGAGGTTCACGTGGTGGTCGCGCCCGGCGGCGTCGCCGGCGAGGTGGGGCTCAGAGATGCGGGCATCGAGGCGCCGGCCGGGGGCACGATGTAGCCTTCGATGTCGGAGGTCGCGAACGTCAGCGACCGGGGCTGGGTGTCTCCCTCTGGCCAGTTCTCGGATGAGAGGATCACGGTCCCGGCGCCCCGATCGACGGCGGTCACGATGCCGACGTGCCCGTCGCCGGATGCCTTGCCGTCGCGGGTCTGAGCGCCGGCCGCGATGACGGCTACGTATCCGGGATGCACCGCGGCGATGTTGGCGCTGCTGATGGTGGTGAATCCGGACCGGCGCGCGTCGATCAGCCACAGGTCCGCGTTTCCCCAATCCGATGGGATCCATGACAGCTGCGAGGCCACATACGCCGTGCACTGGCCGGCGGGATATCCGGTGCCGCCACCGGAGGCGGTGGCGACGCCCGCGAGCGCGCTCAGCCCGATGACCAGCGCCGCGGTGATGGTGGCGATCGCGCGCAGCATGCTCATGACCGGTCAGACCCCGCGAGCCGGCAGTGGGAGTGGGATGCGGCGTGCCTGATCGGCCAGGCCGCTTCCGATGGCGGCGACGTCCGCTGGAACCCGGGCTGCCGAGGCTAGGAAACTGGGCACCTTGAGGCTCACCCAGAGTGCCGCCAGTGCGTAGAGGGTCGCGGCCAATCCGCTGCCCGCGGCGAGCCCGGTCACCGTTGCCACCCGGAGCACCATGACCTGGGCGGCCTGCATGAAGAGGGCGACGACGAACAGCCGGCCCCAGGTCCGGCCGTACCCCCTCGTTTCCGGGAGGATGGTCGCCAGGGCCGCCAGCGGAGCGGTGGCGATCAGCACCTGGAGCACCGCCATCCGGATCACGTAGGCGATGGCGAGAAGCGCCACCGTGACCACCAGAGCCAGCACCACCACGATCTCGAACAGGTCCTGGGCCAGGCTCGAGCTGGTCAGAGCCGATGTCGAGAGCGGGTCGGTCCACGGCATCGGGTTGCCGCCGGCACCGGCGGCGAATCCGGTCAGCGCGTTGTTGAGGTCGATCGCCATCTGGATCAGGGTGAGCGAGGTGTGCATCAGGATCACGCCGACCAGCACCTTCGGCAGCATGGCTCGGAGGGCGTGCTCGGAATACACGCTGCGCTCCAGGACCGCGCGTAGCGCGATCACGACGACGACCAGGGCCAGCAGCGCGTCTCCGGCCAGGCTGACGTCGTGATTCAGGCCGGCGAGCGCGGCGTTGGAGGTCAGCGGCTCAGATCCCGGACGCGACACGTCCACGGTGCTGAAGAGGTAGCGATTGAGGAGCGTGAGGACGTCGTTGCGCCCGCTGGAGGAGAAGTCACTCAGCAGCTGTCCGATGATCCCGCCGATGCTCGTCGACTGCGCCGCGATCAGCGCCGTGCCCACAACAGCTCCTCAGTGCATGCCGTTGGGGATGGTGGCGAGCAGCGCGTGGGTGAGCGTCCCGGCGAGCTCCGCCCCGACCGTGCCCATCACGATCCGGCCGATCCACCGCTTGGCCTCGTACGCGTTCCGCTGGTCGACGGCGACGATGCGGTAGATGAAGGCGGTCAGGAGGGCCAGCGTGCCGATGCTGGCGACGATGCCCTGGGCGAGCGAGACCCAGCTGTTGACGAGCGCGGTCAGCGAATCCATCAGTAGCGGCCTCCCGAATGCGCGTGTGGCAATCGGCCGCCCCTCCGGCCGCCGGCCGCCGCGGGCAGCCGACGCCGGGGATATTACACAGAACGGTAGTAGTGCGTCAACCTATGATCGAGCCCCCGCCGCGCTGGAACTGGCCCTGGAGCGGGCCCTGACACCCGCCTCCGAGCCGGCGCCGGGCTGATCCGGCCGCTCAGATCTGCGGGAAGCTCTCCGCCGCCTTGCGCTGCTCCTCGGTCAGGTGCACGGGCAGGCGGATGTCCACCTCCGCGATCAGGTCACCGCTCGTGTCACCCCGGAGCTTCGGCATCCCCAGGCCGCGCAGGCGGAGCTGGGCACCGTTCTGGGTCTCGGCGGGGACGGTGAGGGCGACCCGCTTGTGGCCCGGCGTCGGCACCTCGACGCTGCCGCCGAGGAGGGCCACCCCGAGCGGCACGGGGACGCGAACTCGCAGGTTGTCCCCCTCGCGGATGAAGGTGTGGTGGGGGCGCAGCCGCACCCGGACCAGCAGGTCGCCGGCGGCCCCGCCGTCCGCGCCCGGGCTGCCCTGTCCGGAGGCGCGCACCTTGGCCCCGTCCTTGATCCCCGCCGGGATGCGCACCTCCACCCGGCGATTGCCGGACGGAGCGGTGAGCTCCAGGGTCCGGGTGGTGCCCCGGAACGCCTCCTCGAGGCTGATCTCCGCCTCCCCCTCCACGTCCCCGCCGCGGCGCGGCGTGGGGGTGGCGGGGTGGTGCGCCCGTCCGGTGCTCGCTCCGGTCGCGCCCCGGGCGGCAGCGGAGCCGCGGCCAAAGACGTCGTGGAAGAAGTCGGAGAAGGGGTTCGCGGCGGTGCCGAAGAGCGACTCGAGGTCGTCCGGCGAGACGGTGCGGTACTCCACCTGGGGTCCGCCCGCGGCACTCCGCGCTCCTGGACGGCCCGCTCCCGAGAACGCCTCGTACCCCTGGGGCTGGGACCCCAGCTCGTCATAGGTCTTGCGTTTCTCGGGGTCGCCGAGCACCTCGTAGGCCTCGGTCAGCTCCTTGAACCGGGCCTCGGACTCCTTGCTCCCCTGGTTGACGTCGGGGTGGTGCTTCCGGGCCAGCTTCCGGAAGGCAGCCTTGATCTCCTTCTCCGTCGCCGTGCGGGGGACGCCGAGGGTCGCGTAGTAATCCCGGAAGGTGGTTGCCATGTCGTGAAGTCTGGGCCGTCTCCGCTCTGGGCGCCCGACTCGTGAATACCTCGCCGCCTTTGGCGCGAAACCCCGCCACCATCCCATCACGAGATGTGACGGTGCGGGCCGCGGTTCGCCGTGGGGATGAGAGGATAGGGACCTGAGCGGGCGCCCAGTGCGCCACGAGCCCTCCGAATTGCCTTCACCTCACAGGCTGATCTCACCAGTGCCCGAAACAGTCCGGCTGACTCTGCCCGCGATGGGGGAGTCGGTGACCGAGGGGACCGTCGTCAACTGGCTCAAGCACGCCGGCGACCCGGTGAGCGAGGGCGAGACCCTCGTCGAGGTCACCACCGACAAGGTCGACATCGAGGTCCCCGCCCCGGTGTCCGGGATCCTCGTCGAGGTCACCGCCGCCGAGGGTGACAGCGTCCCGGTGGGGGGGACGCTCGGCCTGATCGCTCCCGGCCCTGCCACGCCCGGTGACCAGCCGGCTGCGCACATGGCCTCCGCGACCCCCGCCGCCGCGCCTGCCGCCGCCATCGAACGGCCTGCTGCCACGCTGGTCGCGGCCACCCCACGCGCCGCCGCGCCCAGGCCAGCCGCCCCCGTCGATGCGTTCCCGGCCGTAGCGGTCGCGGCCGCAGTGGTCCCGACCACGCCCGTCGTGACCCCGGCGCCGGCACCCGCCCCGCCGCTCTCCCCGATCGCGCGCCGCCGAGCGGCCCTCGCCGGCATCGCCGACGCCCCGTCCCCCGCCACCACGCCCGTCGTGACCCCGGCGCCGGTTCCGCCCAACGGCACCCCCGCCGCCACCTCCGCCGACGGCGACGCGGTGACCCCGATCCGCGGGCCCCAGGCGGCCCTGGTCGAGGCCATGGAGCGGAGCCGGGAGATCCCCACCGCCACCTCGATCCGGAGCGTTCCCGTCGGGCTCCTCGACACCCGCCGGCGCCAGCTCAATGTGGGCCTCGGTCGCGAAGGAGCCGGGGTCAAGGTCTCCTTCACCCACCTCATCGGCTACGCGATCGCCCGGGCGGCCGCCGCCATGCCCGACATGCTGGTCCACTTCGCCCGCGATCCCCAGGGCCGGCCGCTGCGGGTCTCGTCCGGGGTCCATCTCGGCCTCGCCGTCGACACGAGGCGTAGGGACGGCAGCCGTTTCCTGGTTGTCCCCGTCCTGCGCGACGCCGGCCTTCGCGACTTCGCCGGATTCCGCACCGAGTACGAACGGCTGGTCGAGGGCGCGCGCACTGGCACCCTCGCCCCCGACGAGCTCCAGGGCGCGACCCTCACCCTGACCAATCCGGGTGGGCTCGGGACGGTCGCCTCCGTCCCCCGGCTCATGCCTGGCCAGGGCTGCATCATCGCGACCGGCGCCATCGGGCACCCTGCCGAGTACCGCGGCGAGAGTGAGGCCCGCCTCCGCGAGCTGGGGGTGGGCAAGGTGATGACGATCACCTCCACCTACGACCACCGGGTCATCCAGGGCGCCGAGTCCGGCGAGTTCCTCGGCCGGATCGAGGCGCTCGTGGGCGGCGCGGACCGCTTCTACGCCGATGTCTTCGAGAGCCTGGGACTGGCGGCGCCGGTCGCCGACGAGGTGCCCGTCCCGCTCCTTGAGCGCGCCCTTCCGGCCGGCGCCATGCCCGAGCACGAGCGGGTGCTGCTCCAGGCTGTCCAGGGGGCGACCTCCCTGGTCCAGGCCCACCGCACCCACGGGCACCTCGGGGCTCACCTCGACCCGCTCGGCACCCCGCCGCCGGGCGACCCGGCGATGAAGCCGGAGACCTATGAGCTCACCCCCGAGCTGATGGCCCGCATCCCCGCCGACGTTCTCGACGTCCACGTGCCCGGGGCGACCCTGGTCGAGGTCCTGCCCAACCTGCGCCGCACCTACTGCGGCACCGTCGCCTTCGAGATCGAGCACATCTCCAGCCACGAGCAGCGCAACTGGCTCCGCGAGAAGATCGAATCGGGTGCCTACCGCCAGCCCCTCTCCACCCAGGAGGAGCTGCGCCTGCTGTGGCGGCTGACCAAGGTCGACGCCATGGAGCGCTACTTCCGCCGCGCCTTCATCGGCCAGAAGACCTTCAGCGGCGAGGGCCTCGACATGCTGGTGCCGATGCTCGAGAAGCTGCTCGGCCTGGTCGCCGAGGACGGCATCTCCCAGGTGGTGATGGGGATGGCCCACCGCGGCCGCCTGGCGGTCATCGCCCACGTGGTCAACCGCCCCTACGAGCAGCTCCTCCAGGCCTTCGAGAAGGGCGAGCTGCGGGTCGACGACCCGACCGGTGACGTCAAGTACCACCTCGGCGCCACCGGCACGTACATCACCGATCGGGATCGCCGCATCGAGGTCCGCCTGGTCTCCAACCCCTCCCACCTGGAGGCCGTCAACGGGGTGGTCGAGGGCTGGGCCCGGGCCCTCCAGTCGCACCGCGACGGGGCGGCCCTGGAGCTGGACTCCGAGGCGGCGATCCCGATCCTCATCCATGGTGACGCCGCCTTCAGCGGCCAGGGCGCGGTCCAGGAGGTGCTCAACCTCCAGTCCCTCGCCGGCTACACGACGGGCGGCACCGTCCACGTGATCATCGACAACCAGCTCGGCTTCACCACCGACCCCTCCGACCTCCGCTCGACCCGCTACGCCAGCGACCTGGCCAAGGGCTTCGACATCCCCATCGTCCACGTCAACGCCGACGATCCCGAGGGGTGCGTCACCGCGGCCCGCTTTGCCCACGACTACCGGCGCACCCACCATCGCGACGTCCTCATCCACCTGGTCGGGTACCGCCGCTTCGGGCACAACGAGACCGACGAGCCCAGCTACACCCAGCCGCTCATGTACCAGCGCATCCGCGAGCACCCGACGGTCCGCGAGCTCTTCGTCGCAAGGCTGATCCAGGAGGGACTGATCACCGACGAGGAGGCCAAGCAGCAGTCCGATCAGGTCATGGCCCGGATCGCCGATGCCCACCGGCGGATCAAGGCGAACCTCACCACCCTGATCGACGAGGACACCTCCAACGGCCGTGACGAGCCTGATTTCGAGGAGCCGCCGGCCCCGATCACCCGGGTCGACGCCGTCCAGCTCAGCGCCCTCAACGAGGGGCTCTCCCAGGTCCCCGACGGCTTCACCGTCAACCCCAAGCTGGCCCGCCAGCTGGAGCGCCGCCGTGTCTCACTGGAGCAGGGAGGGATCGACTGGGGCCACGCCGAGGCTCTCGCCCTGGGCTCGCTGCTCCAGGATGGCGTGCCGATCCGGCTCACCGGCCAGGACACCGAGCGTGGCACCTTCAGCCACCGCCAGATGGTCCTCCACGACGATCAGACCGGCGCCGTTTGGGCACCGATCCAGCATCTGGAGGGGTCGCGCGCCACCTTCGAGGTGCACAACAGCCCGCTCAGCGAGGTGGGCGCGCTTGCCTTCGAGTACGGGTACAGCGCCGCCGAGCCACGCTGCCTGGTGATCTGGGAGGCGCAGTTCGGCGACTTCGCCAACAACGCCCAGATGGTCGTCGACCAGTTCATCGTCGCCGCCCAGGCCAAGTGGGGCCAGCGCTCCCGGCTGGTCCTCCTCCTCCCCCACGGTTACGAGGGGCAGGGCCCCGAGCATTCGAGCGCACGGATGGAGCGGTATCTCCAGCTGGCGTCGAACGGAAACATCCGGGTGGCCAACTGCTCCAATTCTGCCCAGTATTTCCACCTCCTCCGCGACCAGGCCCTGGCATCGCTCCCGCGGCCGCTCATCGTGATCACCCCCAAGTCGCTGCTGCGTGCCGCGGAGACGAGCTCCGCCGCCCTGGATCTGACCGAGGGCGGCTTCCAGCCGGTCATCGAGGACCCGCGGATGGCCGATCGGCGCGAGAGCGTACGGGTGCTCCTGCTCTGCACCGGGAAGATCTTCTGGGAGCTGGACGCGCACGAGCTGCGCCAGCAGGCCACCGACCTGGCGATCGGCCGGGTGGACCTGCTCGACCCGCTGCCCCTCGACGAGATCCTGGCGATGTTCCGCAGCTACCCCAACCTGGAGAAGGCCTACTGGGTCCAGGAGGAGCCGCAGAACATGGGAGCCTGGGCCCACGTCCAGCGTCGCATCGGCCGGCACCGCCCCTATGAGGTGGGCTGGGAGTACATCGGCCGTCCCCGCCGGGCCAGCCCGTCCGAGGGGTTCCACGGCTCCCACATCATCGAGCAGGACCGGGTGCTCCGCGAGGCGCTGCTGACCTCGCCCGGCGTGCAGGAAATGATGGCCGGCTCGCCCCCGCCGTTGCGCGAGCCGGAGCCGAGCGCGGCCCCGCTTGCGGTGAACGGCGCCGCCGCCCCTTCCCCCGCCCTGGCCGGGGAAGGTGAGCTGCCCCTCTCCGAGCCGGAGCTCCAGCCCTCGACCGCGCCGCAGACGCGCGCCCGGCGCACGCCCTCCAAGGCCACTCGGTGACCCCCCGGATCGTCGTCCTCGGCGGCGGGCCCGCGGGGGACGTGGCCGCCCTGCGCGGGGCTCAGCGGGGGGCCGACGTGGTGCTCGTCGAGCGGGCCGAGCTGGGCGGCACCTGCCTCAACTGGGGATGCATCCCGACAAAATCCCTCCTCGCCACCAGTGATCTGCTCCGGCGCATCCGCCGTGCCGGCGAGCTGGGCCTCCGGGTGGGCGAGGTCGAGGTGGACTTCCCCCGGATGATGGAGCGCAAAGAGGAGATCGTGGTCGCCATGCGCGGCGGCGTGGAGGCCGCCTGCAAGCGCCGCAAGGTGCGGGTGGTCCGCGGCCAGGGCATCCTCGAGGGCGGCGCCGTCCGGGTCGGGGAGGAGCGCCTCGAGTACGACCACCTCATCGTCTGCGTCGGCACCGAGCCGAGCGGGCTCCCCGGCCTCGACATGGGCCACCCCCGGGTGGTGACCTCCAATGGCGTGCTCCGCCTCCAGACCCTACCCCGTCGCCTGCTGGTGATCGGGGGTGGGGTCATCGGCTGCGAGTTCGCCTCGCTCTTTGCCCCGCTGGGGGTCACCGTCACCGTGGTCGAGGTGCTCCCGCAGATCCTCGCCGGGGTGGAGCCGCGGGTGGTCCGCGACTTTCGCCGCCTGGTGGAGAGGGAGGGGATCACCTTCCAGACCGGCCGCAGCGTCGAGAAGGTCGACTATCGGGACGATGCGGTGACCGCGACCCTCGACGACGGGACGGCCATCGAGGCCGACCTGGTGCTGGTCTCGGTGGGCCGTGCCGCGCAGACGGCGGGCATCGGCCTGGAGGGCGCAGGGGTGGATCTGACCGCGCGCGGGCACATCGTGGTGGACGAGATGCTGCGCACTGCCAACCCCAGGATCTGGGCGGCGGGCGACTGCATCGGCGGCCTCCAACTCGCCCACCTGGGCAGCGCCGAGGGCGCGCGCGCGGTGGAGAACGCGCTCGGCGTGGGGGTGCGGCCGATGGACCGGACGGTGGTCCCCTCCTGCATCTACACCCATCCCGAGATCGCCATGGTCGGCCTCGGCCAGGAGGCGGCGAAGGCCGCGGGCCACGAGGTGAAGGTGGGTCAGGCCCGCTTCCTCGGCAACGGCAAGGCGGTCGGGGAGAACGAGCCGGACGGGCTCGTCCAGCTCCTCTCGGACGCGTCCACCGGCGAGATCCTGGGTGCGACCGTGATGGGCGTGCACGCGGTCGAGATCATCCACGAGGTGGGGGTCGCGATCAGTGGCGGGCTCACCGTCGACGAGCTGGGCGACATCATCCACGCCCACCCGACGGTGAGTGAGCTGGTGATGGATGCCGCCGAGCAGACCGAGGGGCTGGCCCCGTACCTCGGCTGACCCTCACGGCCGGGTTCGGCGGGGGAGGCGGAGGGACTGCCACCATATCCGCATCGACCGCCGGCCGCGGTCGGTTTCCGCCCGTGAGCGGAGCCGGTGTCACCCAGGAGGCAGACATGACCGCATCTGCTGTCCGACCCGTCGCCCTGGTCACGGGTGCCTCTTCCGGGGTGGGTCACGCGTACGCGCGGCAGCTCGCGGAGGGTGGGTGGGACCTCGTCCCGGTGGCGCGCCGCGCCTCGCGTCTCGAGGCACTCGCGTCGCGGCTCCAGACCCCCGGCGGGGTCACCGTCACGCCGCTCGTCGCCGACCTCACCGAGGAGGCGGGACTGGCCCTGGTGGCGGAGCGGATCGACCGGGGCGTGGACCTGGTCGTCAACTGNNCGGGCGGTGACCCATCTCACCGGCGCCGCCGTCCGGGCGATGGTGCCCAACCACCGTGGCGCGATCATCAACGTGGCGTCGCTGCTCGCGTTCAGCGAGTCGGCGGTGCTGAGCCGCTTCAACCGGGCCACGTACGCCGGCTGCAAGGCGTTCATCGTGACCTTCACCCAGCTGGTGGCGCAGGAGGTCCACGACCACGGCATCAGGGTCCAGGTCTGCTGCCCGGGAGCGGTGGAAACGGAGTTTCACGACGTCGCCGGGGTGCCGAATCCGCCGGCGGCGATGAGCCCCGAGGCGGTGGTCACGGCCTCGCTCCGCGCCCTCGACGCCGGCGAGGTCGTCTGCGTCCCCGGGCTGGAGGACCCGTCGGTCATCGACCGCTACCACCAGGCCCAGCGGGAGATGCTCCGCCAGGGCAACCGACCCGAGCTGGCCGAGCGATACCGGGTCGCGGCCGGCTGAGGCCGGCACCGGGGTCGCGCCGGGTCAGAGCGCCTCGTCGATCTCCTTGTGCCGGTGGTGCTGCAGGTGGTACGGGACGCTGACGACGACCGTGCCGGGGCGGAAGAGCAGCGCCGCCTTGACCCGGAGTGGGAACTGGTTGTGGAGCAGCTGGTGCCACCAGCGGGTCGCCACCAGCTCGGGGAGCACCACCACCAGGGTCCCGTCGGTGATCTGCTTGTCGATGGCGTCGATGTAATGGAGCAGGGGGCGGAGCACCGAGCGGAACGGTGACTCGACGATGACCAGGGGCACGTGGTTGCCCCACGCATCCCACCGCGCCCGGAGCAGGGCCATGTGGTCGGGATCGAAGCAGACGTGGACGGCGATGACCTGCTCGGAGAGCGAGCGCGCCATCGCCATGCTCTGGAAGGCCACGTTGTTGAGCTGGTCGACGGGCACGATGCAGACCGGGTGGATCTTCCCCGGTTCGGTCGGGACCTCCGTCGTCTGCTGGCCCTTGGCGTCGAGATAGTGGCGGTGGATGGCGAGGAAGAGGCTCACCGCGCTGGGGACGATGATCACGATGATCAGGCTCTCGGGAAGCTTGGATATGGCGGTGACCAGGAAGACGACGAAGGTCATCGTCATGCCGATGGCGTTGAGCGGCAGGCCGTGGTGCCAGCCCTTCTCCCGGCGTTTCAGCCAGCGCACCACCATCCCCGCCTGGGAGAGGGTGAACGCCAGGAAGACCCCGATCGCGTACAGCGGGATGAGCCGGGAGACGTCGCCCTGGAAGATGAAGAGGAGGACGCAGGAGAAGAGGGCCAGCATGATGATGCCGTTGCTGTACGCGAGCCGATCGCCGAGGCGGCGGAACTGGTGGGGTGCGTACTCGTCGCGGGCCAGGAAGAAGAAGAGGCGCGGGAAGTCGGAGAACGACGTGTTGGCGGCCAGCAGCAGCACGGCCGTGGTCGCCACGCCCACGAAGATGAAGAGACCCTCGCCAAGGCCGGTGGCATGGGCGAACACCGCATGCCCATTGACACACTGCAGCGGCGACGTGAAGGCGTGAGCCGCCTGCTGGAGGATCACCGACTGGTAGCAGGGGTCCGCCGAGTTGCGGATGCTGACCCCGAGCACCTCGGTGCCGATGGTGATGCCGCAGAACATGACGACGCAGAGCGTCCCCATGATCGTGAGCGTCGTCCGTGCGTTGCGCCACTCGGGGACCTTGAAGGCGAGGATGCCGTCGGAGATCGCCTCGATGCCGGTGAGCGCCGAGCATCCCGAGGAGAAGCCTTTGAGGAAGAGGAGGACGAGCAGCATCCCTCCGAGGTCGGTGAAGTCGTCCGTGATCGGGATGTGGATCGAGGTGCCGGTGGGGTGGATGCTGCCGGTGATCAACCGGAAGACGTTGACCACGACGGTGAGGAGGATGGCGAAGATGAAGAGGTAGGTGGGCGCCGCGAAGATGTTGCCCGCCTGACGCAGCCCGCGCAGGTTGGCCACCGCGATGAGCACGACCACCCCGATGCAGGCAAGGACGCGGTAGTTGGCGGCGGCTGGGAAGACGCTCTGGATCTGGTCGTACCCGCTCGCCACCGAGACCGCCACGGTGAGGATGTAGTCGGTCATCAGCGCCGAGCCGGCCACCAGGCCGGCGACCGGTCCGAGATTGTCCTTGGCGACGATGTAGGAGCCCCCGCCCTGCGGGTACGCCTTGATGGTCTGCCGGTAGCTGAGGCAGACGATGATGATCAGGGCGGCGATCACCCCCATGATCGGCAGCAGGTCGGTGCTCACCGCCGTCGCTCCGGCCACCGCCAGCACCAGCACGATCTGCTCGGTGGCGTAGGCGACGGAGGAGAGGGCGTCTGAGGAGAGGACGGGGAGGGCGCGCACCTTGTTGAGCCGCTCGTGGAGCACCCGGCTGCTGGAGAGGGGTTGCCCCAGGATCAGGGTGCGCAGCCGCCGGCGGAACCGCCCCATGTCGGTGGTCGGCTGGGTCGCCCGCGGGGTGGCCTCCAGCCAGCCCGGGGCCACGCTCTCGAAGCCCTGCGTCTGGGGGCGTACGACCCGCACGTAGTGCTCGCCCGGCCTTCCCCGCGTCTCGGTGACATCCAGGTCGGGCGCGACATCGGCCCCCGCCCGGGGGCGGCCGGGCGCCCGCGACCAGGCGCGGCCGGCCTCGCGCAGGGCGGTGACCTCGGCCTCGGAGAGGGTCGGCGGTGGTTTCGGCGGCTCGTGGGCCGGTGCGTCAGCCATCGCCTCGGCAGTGTAGGTCGTGCCGGGCGTGGGCGGACCAACGGCGCGGCGGCGGTGCGCCCACGACGGGCAAGCTCTCGAGCCCGGCGGCCGGAGCCGCCGGCAGCCTGTGGCGAGGTCTGTCTATCTGTGAGCGCACGGGGCGGGAGAGGGGGTCAGTGCGGTGCGGCCAAGCGGAGGAGGAAGACCCGGCAGGGTGCGTGCTGGAGGATGTGGGGCACCGTCTTGCCCATGTAGAACTCGCCGAAGCGCTCCCGGTAGGTCAGGCCGACCACGGCCAGGTCGATCTCGCGGGCGGCGATCTCGTCCACGATGGCGGGGGCCGCCTCCCGGGCCTGGAGGACCTCTCCCTTGACCTCGACCTCGTAGTCCCGGCCGATCTCCTCGGCGCGGGCGAGGAGCAGCTCGGCGGCGGCGACGTCGGCGTCCTCCACCGTGCTCAGGGCGAGCCCGCGGGGGATCTCGACCACCGTGAGCGCCAGCACCGAGGCGCGGGGGCGGAGCGCCAGGCGGCAGGCGAAGCGGACGGCCTCCTCGTCGGTGGCCGCGCCGTTCACCGGCACGAGGATGCGGTGCGGAGTGAATCCCGGCATCCGTGGAATCCTAGCCTGGCGGGGGCGGCCGGCGGCGCCGGGTCAACGGTACAATCGGTTCAAATGAAGGTGATCATCGTGGGTTGCGGCCGGGTCGGTGCCCGGCTCGCCCGGCAACTTGATGCCGAAGGTCACACCGTGGCCGTGGTCGATCAGCAGGTGTCCGCCTTTGACCGTCTGGGCCGCGAATTCCGCGGCAACATGATCGTCGGCAACTGCATCGACGAGGCGGTGCTGCGCCGCGCCGGGGTGGAGGATGCCGACTGCTTCGTCTCGGTCACGAGCGGGGACAACCGCAACCTGATGGCGGCCCAGATCGCCCAGCGGATCTTCAAGGTCAAGCGCGTGATCACCCGGCTCTACGACCCGATCCGCGAGTCCGTCTACCGGGAGATGGGCCTGGAGACCTTCTGCCCCACCATTCTCGGGGCCGACCTCATCCGCGAGTACTTCCTCGAGGGTGTCAACCATGGGCGTGACGCATCCGGTGTCGACGGCACGGTGGTGCGGACATCATGAGCGGCCCGACCGACTCCCCCTACGTCATCATCGTCGGCGGCGGCAAGGTGGGATTCCACCTGGCCAAGCACCTGATCGAGCGCGATTACGAGGTGACCCTGGTCGAGAAGGATGCCGCCCGCGCCGAGTGGATCGAGCATCAGCTCGGCACCGTCAGCATCATGGTCGGCGACGGCGATGAGATGGCCTTCCTCGCCACCACTGGCATCGAGCGGGCAAGCGTCGTCATCGGCACGACCGGTGATGACGAGGACAACCTCATCGTCTGCCAGCTGGCCAAGATCAAGTTCAATGTCCCGCGCACCATCGCCCGGGTCAGCAACCCGCACAACGTGGCCGTATTCAAGGCGCTGGGCGTTGACGCGCCCGTCTCCGCCACCGAGCTGCTGATGGGGCTGATCGAGGCCGAGCTGGGATCGGAGCTGGTCCGTGGGGTCGCCGTCAAGGCGTCCGGCACCTGCCTCGTGGATCTCGCTCTACCCGCGCTCTCCGGCTACGTCGGCAAGCGCATCGCCGACATCACCATCCCCAAGGGCGGGATCATCGTCTGCATCGTCCGCGCTGGCAAGCCGGTCGTGCCGGCGCCCGAGACGGTCGTCGAGGCCGGTGACGAGCTGGTCGTCTTCTCGCAGCTGCTGGACATCGCGGCGGTCGGGGAGGCTCTCTCCAAGAGCTGAGGCTCGTGGCCGGAGGCGGCGAGGGCGGGGCGTCGAATCTGACGCTCGTGGCGGCTGGTGTCCTTCGGACCCGCCAATCTACACGGTGCATGCGTCAATCGCGTCCAGTTCCGCAACTGGTGCGCGACGCACCCACTACCGTCACCCTCGCGTGACGGGCGCCACGGCGGTCAGGGGTAGTTTCGGTCTATGGCTCCTCCCACAAGCCTGGTTACGAGGTGACCACTCGTCCCCAGTTGGCCCGGGGGCAGCATCTCTCAGCCAAGACGGAGATTACAGTCCGCGGCAGCGCCCGCACGTCGATCGCGGGCGGCCATCGACGCCGTGCACACGAACAGGA